>NZ_JACSQB010000034.1 GCF_014836835.1 Clostridium faecium
CCGGAATCGAACCGGTACGGTGTTTAACCACCGCAGGATTTTAAGTCCTGTGCGTCTGCCTGTTCCGCCACTTCAGCGTTAATAGATTATTATATGTAATTATTGAACCTTAAATAAATTATAAGGTTTTGGTAGCGGAAATAGGACTTGAACCTACGACACTTCGGGTATGAACCGAATGCTCTAGCCAGCTGAGCTATTCCGCCACGTTGGTTGCGGGGATAGGACTTGAACCTACGACCTTCGGGTTATGAGCCCGACGAGCTACCAGCTGCTCCACCCCGCGACATTGGTGCTGAAGACCGGAATCGAACCGGTACGGTGTTTAACCACCGCAGGATTTTAAGTCCTGTGCGTCTGCCTGTTCCGCCACTTCAGCAAGTTGTTTATTATTATGTGCACCTTTCAGCGACAATATTTATTATAATTTATGGTCTATATATTGTCAACAGTTATTTTAATATTTTTAATATATTTATATAAAATTTTGTAGTTTTATTAAAACTTAACTATAATAAACCCTTGAAATCATTAATATAATTAAAAGCTAATATAATTAAAAGAGTGCTAAAAATTTAGCACTCTCTAAATTTATATTAATAATTTGAACTTTTTCTACTATATCCGCGCCCTTTACTGTCCTGATGTCTTTTTAAATCTTGAAATCTTTCTTCACTGTCTTTTAAGAACTTAGATATTCTATCTTCAAATGAAGAAGAATTACCTTTACCTTTCTCTTTTTCCCAATCGATTTCCACAGGTTTTACTGATTTCTTCGGCACTCCTGCTTGCTTTATAGATAAGCTCATTTTTCCGTTGTCATCAACTGAAATTACTTTCACTTTAACAACATCATTCTCTTTTAGATGATCTCTTACGTCTTTTACAAAAACGTCTGATACTTCGGAAATGTGAACAAGTCCTGTTTTTCCTTCCACTTCAACAAAAGCACCAAAATTAGTGATATTAACCACTTTACCTTCTACAATACTTCCAGCCTTTAGGGTCATATTAAAAAGATTCCTCCTTAAATAATGTTTTAATTATTATGTTATATATCATGTTATGCTAAGCACAACGTAGATTACTTCTTTTCGCTTACACTGTTATTAATTACAGGAGTCTCGCCTTCTTTAATAAGCCCTAATTTTTCCCTTGCAAGTTTCTCAATATACTTATCAGTCTTTGATAACTGCACTTCATCCTGTAATTTTTTGTTTTCCTCTTTTAATTTTTCTAGCTCTACAGTGTATGATTTAAACTCAAGCTTTTGTCTATGCATTATCTTTTGCTGATTTATCAAAATATAAGAAACATAAACAATTAATAGGGATAATAATAAGTTTTTAATTTTTTTATTTTTCACTATATAACTCACCCTCCATATAGAATGAGTATAACAACTTATTATCTAATAGTTATTATATTAAAATATAACTACTCATGTTAAACTCATAAGTATATTTTAATTTGAATCATCAATTTGTTCAAGTTATTTTAGATTAATTTTTAACTTTTTCCTATTATTTTATATAAACAAAATCTTACAGGATAAGACAACGTGTTAAATATTACTCTAAATACCTTTCCAATAGCTAATAATATTCTATGCAATACATTTATAAATATTTTACTAATTAATTTGATGTATAAAAACAATCCTGTTCCTATATATACAAAAACATTGAAATTCATATATGCATAACTTGTATACATCATAAATATAAACACAATAAAACCTGTAGCAATCCAAAATAAAATATCTTGGATCATAGTTATAATTGTGCCAACATCTTCAAATCCTCTTATAATTCTATAAATATCGAAGAGAACGCCTATTAAAACTCCACTCAATAAACTAAATATAAATAATATAACTTGCTGCTGCATTGTAAATAACATATTATTTACCTAAAAAGCCTTGAAAGAATGCCTTTTCCCTTTCTAGATTTTTTTTCATCACTGGTATATACAATATAACTTATTTTTCCAGTTATCATTATATCTCCATTTTGCACATCTAGTTTATTCATTTTTAAATTTTCTCCTCTTATATCCATAGAACCAAGAACTGTATTTAAAAGAATTTGTTCATCATTAAAGCTTACAATTTCTTCTACTCCATCAATAGTCATCTTTTTTCTTGAATCTAGAGTTAAGTAACTTTTTCTGTCTTCTATTTTAGTTTCTTTATTATCCATAAAGCCCTCCTTGCATATATTAAAAGTATTCCTAATAAATAATATTTCTTTAAGAAAAATATATGCAAAGAAATGCAATTTAAGAAGAAATAATTATTCTTTATCTTCTTCTCCTGATATTATTTCATACATATCCTTAGCATTTTCTTTAGTTACATGATTTGCTATATTAACTATTTTTGCTGTTAACACCTGATTTGCAAATTGAATTTCAATAATGTCCCCTTCTTTTACTACTGTTCCTGCTTTAGCAACTTTGCCATTTATAGAAACTCTTCCACTTTCACAAACTTCTTTTGCCACTGTTCTTCTTTTTATTATTCTCGATACTTTTAAATATTTATCAAGTCTCATTACCATCACCCCAAATATATTTTTATAAAATTCATAGAACTTAAGTCCCATAGCCCAGAATCTATCTTATTTTTTTAATCTAGAATAATCTTACACTATAGTATGGCACAATATTCGCCGAAATGCTAGTTAATTGTGTTAAAAATACTGCTAATAAAAAAAACCTAGAATAAATCCAGGCTTTTTAATAAGTAAAATAAGACTATTTGTTAACTATGTCTTTGAATTCTTTTCCTGCTTTGAAAACAGGTGCTTTTGAAGCAGGAATTTCTATTTCTTCTTTAGTTCTTGGATTTCTTCCCATTCTAGCAGCTCTTTCTCTAGTTTCAAAAGTTCCAAATCCAACTAATTGAACTTTTTCTCCTCTTCCTAGAGCTTCTTCAACACTCTCTATAAATGCTTTTAAAGCAACCTCTGATTCCTTTTTAGTTAATCCTGACTTTTCAGCCATGCTTGTAATTAATTCTGATTTATTCACTATTGTACCTCCTTAATCTTTTAAAACGCTTCTACATTCATAAATTCTACTAGATATACTGAATATAAGATAGCATATTCTTCAATTTTTTTTAAAATCCTTCTAATCAATTATAGTTTTAACATAAAAGTAATAAATTATTTCTTCTTTGCTTCATTCCATAACTGATCCATTTCATCAAGCGTCATAGTCATAAGGTTCATCCCCTTAGCCAAAGCTGAATCTTCTATAAACTTAAAACGCTTAATAAATTTGTCTATAGTATAATTTAATGCAATTTCTGGGTCTATGTCAAGAAGTCTTGCAACATTTACTGAAGCAAATATTAAATCTCCTACTTCTTCTAATATTTTTGCCTTATTTTTACCATTATATACATCTTTAATTTCATTTAATTCTTCTATAACTTTTTCCATAGCAGGTTTAACATCTTCCCAGTCAAAACCTACCTTTGCAGCTTTAGCTTGAACTTTATCTGCCCTTAAAAGTGCTGGTAAATTTTTAGGCACATGTTCTAATTCTTCAGTATATGTCTTAAAATTATTTTCATTTTGTTTAATTTTATCCCAATTATCTAAAACTTCACTAGTATTGTTAACTTCAGTATCTCCAAAAATATGTGGATGGCGTCTTATCATTTTCTCTGTTATAAATTTAACTATATCATTTATATTAAAATATCCATCCTCTTTGCCTAGTTGTGCGTGAAAAACTACTTGAAATAATACATCTCCTAGCTCTTCTGTAAGCTTATAGTCATCTTCTTCATCAATTGCTTCTAAAACTTCATAACATTCCTCAATTAAATTTCTCTTTAATGATTTATGAGTCTGTTCTAAATCCCAAGGGCATCCATCCTCTCCCCTTAAAGTTTCCATTACCTTCAGTAAATCAAAAAAGTCTTTATTTTCTTCTAAATTTTTAGGTATATAAATTGAAGTTAGATAATCTATATCTTGTTGTCTATCAAGCTCAAAAAGTTTTATTTTTCTAACGCTCTCTAGGCCCTTAACTCCTGCTGCCCTTATAAAGTATATCTCCGATTCATCATTGTAATATTCAAGTAACGATAATTTTGTTTCTGAAGCTATAAATTGATTATAAACTTGAGTTATTAAAAGTCCTACTCTTTTGTCTAATATTTGATTTTTAATATCAAATGCATCTATTATCTTTATCCCATCAATAGGATCTAATTTTAAAGTTTCTATAACAGCATCTATAAAGCTTACTGCTGGTACTATTTCATATTGAATATTTTCCTTCTGGCAATACTTTATAAGTAATGTAACTGATTTTTCAGCTACTAACGGATGTCCAGGTACTGCATAGACCACTTCATTAAACTTCTTATATTGTTCTATTATATCCATAGCTATAGAATTATAAACATCGTCAAAGCTATCAAATTTTTCATACATATAATCATAGCTCTCAAATGTTACCCCTAAAGACTTTAAATACTCAACATTTGGATGCTTTTCTGTCCTAAATAATACTTTAGCTTTGCCTTTTAAAAGCTCTACAGTTCCTACTGTAAGTGCTTCTTTAGCACCTGGTCCTAGTCCTACTATCTTAATCATTTGCTTCACTCTCCTTACTCCTATTGTTTTTCTATAATCAGTTTTTCACAATTTTACCTCTAATATCTTCTACAGTAAATATCCTAAAAACCATAATCAATATTATATATATTATTGCCCCTACAAATATAGATGTTATGCAGGATATGCCATTACTTATTGTATAATTATAGACATTATTATAAGTAAACACAACAAAAATTAACATAATTAATGATGCCATTGCTGGCTTTAATAAAATTTCGTATATGTTAAGTTTAACAGAAAATACTTTCTTAATTTGAAACATATTTAAAATTACTGTAACTATATATCCACATAAAGTACCTATAACTGCACCATATATATTTATAGCTGTTATAGGAATCAATAAGTAACTTATTATCACTTTTACCACACAACCTGCTGCAAGGTTATAAACAGGTCTTAAATAGTCTCCTACACTTTGTAATAATGCTGTAGTAGTTTGTGTTATTACTATAAAAGGTACAGTAGTTGCTGCCAGTTTTAATATATTATATCCTCCTACATCTTTTACAAATACTAAGTGCATTATTGGTGCTGCTAAAGAATATAATCCAACAGTACAAGGCAAGGCAATAACAAAAGATAATTTAAACGCCATTTCTATTCTTCTATTTAATTCAAAAGTCTTATTCGTACTATATGCTTCAGAAATAATTGGTACTAAAGACGCACATAATGCTACTGAAAGTGCTAAGGGCACATTTGAAAGTGTTAATGCTTTTCCTGTTAATTGCCCATATAAAACTGCACTTTCTGACACAGAAAAACCTGCTTTTAACATTCTTTCAGGTACCATTATAGAGTCTATTAAGGACATTACTGTTCCAACTGCTGCCCCTAAAGAAATAGGTAGGGCTGCTTTTCCTATTTCTGAAATCATACTCTTACTCTCTACATTTTTAACCTCGTACATAAATTTGCTTTTCTTATAATAGACTATGATTAAATATATGCTTCCTAGAAGACCTCCAATCACTGTACCTAGAGCTGCACCCCCTGCTGCAAATTCTATTCCCCTAGGCAATAATAAATATGCAAATAATACCCCTGCACCAACTCTTCCTAATTGTTCAATTATTTGAGATATTCCTGTATATGTCATATTCTGGAGTCCTTGAAAAAATCCTCTAAAAGTACACATAATACATACAAATATAGGTGCAATAGAAATTATTATAAAAGATAAGTATGAATTTTCATGCCATTTTAGCCCACTAATTATAGGTTTTGAAAAGAAAATCATAAGAAAAGAAGCTATAGCTCCTATAGGAATCATAACTAAAAGAGTATCTTTTAATACCTTTCTAATTCCATAAAAATCATTTTTTGCATTTAACTCTGAAATTATTTTAGACATTGCAATAGGTACCCCTGATGCTAATGCAACAAATGTCATATATAGCGGATATGACATTTGGTAATACCCCATGCCTTCATCTCCTATAAGTGTTTGAATTGGTATTCTAAAAAACAGTCCTAAAAATCTAGCAAATATGCTAGCAATACCCAATATCATTGTACCTTTTATCAATGAATGCTTTTTCATATACTCCCCCTAAAAAACATTATTATTTTAATACTTATTGTGATTTTAAGGGCATTATTACTTGTATATAATATTTTTTATATTTAAATTTTCATTTTAAGATTACATCTATACAAATAAATAATTTTTTTTGTAAAACTTTTATAAATGTGATTAAAAATAATATATTTGTTAATAGTTATAAATGGTAGTAGAGTAATAGAAAACAAAAAAATAATGGCAGAAATCCTGCCATTATTGTTCCATTTGTTTTCCTAAGAAAGCAGATGCTGTTTCAGCTAGTTTTAGTTCTAAATCCCCAAATTTTACATTTTCCTCTTTAGAAAGTATTACAACAGCTCCAATAGCATCTCCTTCTGCTACTATGGGACTGATAACTTGTGAACTATAAACAGTTTCATCCTCATCTTCATATAGTGGTATAGCTTTCTCTGAACCTGCTCCATATATAACTGCTCTACGACCTTCCATCAACTTTTCAAGCTGCGTACTTACTTTCTTATCCATATACTCTTTTTTAGGGCCGCCACTAACAGATATAATGCTATCTTTATCAGCTACAACTACAATATGTCCAATTGTCTGTTGAAGTGCCTCAGCATATTCTTTAGAGAACTCACTTAATTCTTCAATTGGAGAGTACTTCTTAAGTATTACGCCTCCTTCTCTATCAGTAAATATTTCTAGTGGATCTCCTTCTCTAATTCTAAGAGTTCTTCTTATTTCTTTTGGGATTACTACACGTCCTAAGTCATCTATACGTCTTACTATACCTGTTGCTTTCATAATTATTCCTCCTCAAATAACTTTAATTATGTACTTGTGCTATTATTATCCTTCTAAATTTGAAATTTTATACACATTTGCATAAAGATTAATTTATAACAAAATTTGAACAAAGATTTTTTCAAAATTAAACTTTACATACATAATTTCGAAATTTTTAGATTCATTCTTTTACACATATATTTCATATAGTGTTTTATTGTAGTAGCCCAAAACCTTCGCTAGTTCTTTTTAATACCCCCATGGTTTAATATTTATTCAACGATATATGACGAGCACTATTCACCACTACAAATAAATTATAAATTTATCGCTATTAATAACAATCTTAATAAATATTAATTATTTTCGGATATAAATCAAATTTAAATTTAGAGAGGGTATATCTATAGATATACCCTCTCTAAATTTAATCTGTATACTTAAGAATTTGTATTAACAAGTTGTTTTAGCTTATATTTATATAATCTTATATTTATATAATTGAGAATTGACGATGGACAATTATGAATCTTTCACCCCTGGGGTTTATACCAAAATTACGGATTTAAAATAATATTGGAGTAATCATAAAATTTTAATTTAAAACTAATTTTATTTAAACCCCTTGGGTGCAGTATGATATGGTATTACATCTGCAACATTGGATGATAATTTAGTGACATTGGTTATCCATATAATATTAGTATTATATCACTGGTTTTACTTTTAACCTTTACTACACCCCAGGGTAACCCTAAAGGGCTTCGCACTGTTCCCCAGGGGTGATAAAAAGGATATACATTTGACTTTGAGTAGTTAAACTCTTCTAAAAATTTACTATAAAAGGAGTTATGAATTTAATCATAACTCCTTTTATAGTAAATTTTTTATATGTTCTAGATTATTGTAAATTATTTTCGTAAATCTTGATTTTAGCTTCTTCTTGCCATTTTTGAGCTGTTTCATTCCATTGTTTATTTTTCTTTTCTTCTAACAAGCTCTTTTTAATATCTTCTTTTACAGTGTCAAATTTTTTAACTGGATATTCTTCTTTATCTAAACATTTTATTACATGATATCCAAATTGAGTTTTAACTGGTGCTTTTGTATAATTTCCTTTTTGTAGTGCAATTGCAAACTGCATGAAAGTTTTATCATAACTTTCAGTATTATAATCTATCCATCCTAATTCTCCGCCTTTGTCTTTAGTTCCATCTGTACCTTTTTCTTTTGCAAGTTTTGCAAAATCTTCACCAGCATCTAATCTTTTTATTATATCTTTTGCTTCCTCTTCAGTTTCAACTAAAATATGTGCAGCATTAATTTTGTTTGGTTTTTCAGTGTAAGAACTCATATTAGAATCGTAATGAGTTTTAGCTTCTTCATCAGTTACTTTAACATCTTTTGTTACATTATCATAAACTTTATTATATATAAGTTGATTTTTTATATTTGCTTTTATGCTTTCTTCTGTTTCACCTGATTGAGCTAACCCTTCTTTAAATTTTTCTTCGCTTTCAAAAGAATCTTTTATTGTTTTATATTCTTGATCTACATATTTTTTAACTTCATCATCATTTGGCATAACTTTAAGCTCAACAGCTTTTTCTTCTAATACGCCTTCTCCAATCATTCTATTTAGCATATTAATTCTTTGCTCTTTCATTATTTTTTTACCGTCTTCAGTACTCTCAAAGTTTTCACCGCTCATTTGCTTAAGGTAAGCTACAATAGGTGCCATTCTTTCATCAAGTTCAGCTCTTGTTATTTTCTTATTACTGTATTTTGCAACTTTTGACTTTGCAATACCTTCTGGTGTTTTTTCAATTAGACTGCATCCTGCTAAAGAAGTTGCCATTACAGCCACTAAGGATGCTACTATTAATTTTTTTATGTTTTTCACTTTAAATCCCCCGTTCTATTTTTTATAACTATATTTTACCTCATAAATAATTTTCATTAATCGATTTATATAATTAATTAAAATATACCTTTGATTTTAATATAATAATATTTCATCTTTGTGACATCACAAAGATTTTTATAAATTTAATTACCAAAATTAATTTAAAAGGTTTTTAATTTATTTATTACTGCTTTTATCGCTAAATCCCTTCATGTATTTAATCAAATCTATTAAATTATCCAAAAGTTCTTCTTTTTTAACTTCAGTTATTTTATAAGCAATAACAGGTACCTCTCCCATTTTAAAAGTTATTTTTCTTATATATTTATCCAATAATCCAGTAATTAAACTTTGATTAATACTTTGTTTACTTTCAAAGGTAATTAGTATTTCATTTTTCACTTCTTTAATTTCAATAATTCCTACTTCCTTTGCCATGCTTCTTAAATAAGCAATATTCATTAAATTATAGACAGTAGGCGGAATATCTGAAAATCTATCTTCTATCTCATCCTGTAATTCTATCATATACTCATAAGAGTCGATAGATGCAATCTTTTTGTAAACTTCAATTTTTTGAGTTTCATCTTTTACATAGCTGCTTGGAATATACGCATCAATTTTAATTTCAACAGTAGTTTCAATAGGTTCTTTCTCAATTTCACCTTTAATAAGTTTTATCATGTCCTCAAGCATTCTGCAATATAAATCATATCCTACAGTAGCCATATGTCCATGTTGTGCAGAACCCATAATATTTCCTGCACCTCTTATTTCTAAGTCTCTCATAGCTATTTTAAATCCTGAACCTAATTCAGTAAAATCTTTAATTGCCTTAAGACGCTTTTCTGCTACTTCTGTTAAAATTTTATCCTTCATATAGGTAAAGTACGCATAGGCTATTCTATTAGTCCTACCTACCCTTCCTCTTAATTGATACAACTGAGATAATCCCATTTTATCTGCATCATAAATTATCATAGTATTAGTATTTTGGATATCTATACCTGTTTCTATAATAGTTGTACACACTAAAATGTCATATTTATAATCTATAAAATCTATTATTATTTTCTCTAGTTCTCTTTCTGTCATTTGACCATGAGCTATGGCTATTCTAGCCTCAGGTACAAGTTTTCCTACATAGCTTGCCATTTCCTTTATAGTTTCAACTCTGTTATAAACAAAGAATACCTGCCCATTTCTGTTTAGCTCTCTCATTATACCATCTCTAATAAGTTGGTCATTAAATTCAACTACATAAGTCTGAACTGGATATCTTTCCTCTGGAGGCGTTTCAATTACGCTTATATCTCTTACTCCCGTTAAAGACATATGCAATGTTCTTGGAATAGGAGTAGCAGTTAAAGTTAAAACATCTATATTTTTCTTCATTGACTTAATTTTCTCTTTATGGGTAACTCCAAATCTTTGCTCCTCATCTACTATTAATAGACCTAAATCTTTAAAATAAACATCTTTTTGTAATATTCTGTGAGTACCTACTAGTATATCTACATTTCCTTCTTTTACAGATTTTAATATTTCTTTAATCTGTGCAGTTGTTCTAAATCTACTTATCATCTCAACTTTTAAAGGAAAATCAGAATATCTTTTTAGCATGTTTTTATAATGTTGCTCTGCAAGTATAGTTGTAGGAACTAAAAAAGCAACCTGTTTTCCATCCATTACACATTTAAAAGCAGCTCTTAAAGCTACTTCAGTCTTTCCATAACCAACATCACCGCATAGCAGTCTATCCATAGGCTTGTAGCTTTCCATGTCCTTTTTAATTTCTTCTATTGCTGTCAATTGATCTGGGGTTTCCTCATAAGGAAATTCATCTTCAAATTGTTTTTGCCATACTGTATCTGGATTATATTTATGTCCTCTGATTTGTGATCTAGTGGCATATAGTTTAACCAAATCTTCTGCAATATCTTCTATAGATTTTTTAACTTTATTTTTGGCTTTAGCCCATTCACTGCCTCCTAATTTATTTACTTTAGGAGCCTTACCTTCACTACCTATATATTTTTGTACTAAATCTAGCTGTTCTACAGGAACGTACAACGTATCTCCATTATTATAAGTGATTTCTAGAAAATCTTTCTTATGTCCTTGAACTTCAAGCTGATTTATTCCCTTATACACACCTATACCATGGTTTGCATGAACTACATAATCTCCCAGTTTAAGTTCTGTAAAACTTTTAATTTTCCCAGCACCTTTTTTATTGCCTTTTCTTCCTGTTTTTCTCTTAGATTGTCCAAATACCTCTTTATCAGAAACTACACATAATTTAAGTTCAGGATATTCAAAACCTTTTAATGCATTTCCAAAAGTTACAATAACTTGACCAAATTCTATATTATCAATAACATCTTTATAACTTGCTTCAATTCCTCTATCTCTTAATGTATCTATTAACCTTTCCCCTCTAGATCTTGTTCCTGACAATATTATTGTCTTATAATTTTTCTCTTTTTTATCTTTGATATCCTCAATTAAATAATCTAATTGACCATGATAATCATGTATGGTTATCTGTGAAAAAGAAGATATAGTTCTTGGTTTTAATATTTTAGTTGATTTAGCAATTGCATCTATTGTTAATACTTTTTTGCTTTCTAACAATTGAAGAGTTTCTTCTTTTGAAATTAAAAGCTCCCCTTGTCTAGGAAGTATATTTCCTCTTCTTAAAAAATTTTCATAGTTTTCTTTAAACTCAAAATAAACACTTTCTAGTTTACCATTACACCTTTGAACATCATCTATTATAATAAAACTATCTTTCAAATAATCAAAAAAAGTAGAAGTATTTTCATAAAAATATGGTATATAACTATCTATAGTTTCAAAGCTCCATGTCTCTTTAAGTGCTTCAATGTTGCTGTTAACTATAGATGTTAGCCTCTCTATTGCCTCTTTGTCTTTTTTCTTATTAAAATTTGAAAGAGAATTGTCAAAGTCTTTAGTAATATTATCATAAGCTTTATTCAAGCTTTCACTAGTTAGGATTATTTCTTTTGCAGGAAATATTTTTATATTTTTCACCTTTTCAATACTTCTTTGAGTATCTGTATTAAATACTCTAATAGAATCTATTTCATCATCAAAAAATTCTATTCTATATGGAAGTGCATCTATAGGAGGAAAAATATCTATTATTCCGCCTCTTACAGAAAATTGTCCTTTAGATTCAACTGATTCACTTCTCTCATATCCGCATTGAATAAGTTTTTCACTTAATTCTCTAATATCTACTGTATCTCCTACTTTTAAAGAAAATATATATTTTTTAAATAAATCCACTGGAGTATATACAGCTAATAGTGACTCTATGGAGGCTACTATTATTTTTGGATCATCCTCTAGCATCTTTTTAAATATCTTAAGTCTTTCCCATCTCAAATCTCCAGAAATAGCATCTATATTATAAAAGACTACTTCCCTGGTTGGAAAATAATATACATCATTTAAATAAAAGCTTAAATCTTCACAAATATTC
The DNA here is from genome assembly GCF_014836835.1 of Clostridium faecium. Classification (GTDB taxonomy): domain Bacteria; phylum Bacillota; class Clostridia; order Clostridiales; family Clostridiaceae; genus Clostridium_J; species Clostridium_J faecium. Next base: position 12,375 of record NZ_JACSQB010000034.1, read on the forward strand.
TTTGCTTCTACATCATTATGAGTAACTATAAGGATTTTTTCATTTACCTCTTCATAAACTCCATTTATCAGATAGCTCTTCGCAGATTCAGAAACTCCATAAATCCCTATAGGAAATTTATTTCCTCTAATATTTTTTGAGATTTCTATAAATTCTTCACTACGTCTCAATGGCATCATAAGTCCATTTAGTCTCAAAATTATCACCTCTATATAAATAAAATGGAAATATACTAAATTTTTCTATAAATAGCTATAAACCTAGCAATAGCTAGGCTTTAATACCATTAAACTTATTCATAGCTTCAGCAATTCCATCAGTTATTATAGTTTCTATAGCTTGAACACTTGGTTCAAAGGTCTTTTCTAATAATTTTCTCTCTTCTTCGGAAAACTTTCCTAAAACATGATCTACCAAATCATATTTCGGTTGTCCAACACCTATCTTAATTCTAGGGAAACTCTCTGTTGAAAGGTGTAAAATTATATTTTTTATTCCGTTATGTCCTCCTGCGCTGCCTTTACCCCTAATTCTTAACGTTCCTACATCAAGACTTATATCATCATAAACAACAATGATGTGGTCATTTGGAATTTTATAAAAATCACAAACTTCTCTAACACTTTCTCCACTTAAGTTCATGAAAGTTTGTGGTTTTAATATTATTACTTTTTCTCCATTTATTGTTGTTTCCCCATATACACCTTTAAATTTTATCCTATTAATAGAAATATTATACTTTTCTGCAAATAAATCTATTACATCAAATCCTACATTATGTCTTGTTTTATCAAATTTGTCTCCAGGGTTCCCTAGTCCTACCACTAAATACATTTAATACCTCCAAAATTCATCTGTCAATTATACAATTAAGAATTGTCAATCTTTCACTGTCAATTCTCACTTGCCTAAATTTGTTCTAAACGTGATACATCTATATTATACTAAACTAAATATAAATAATTGAACATACCACCATTAAAGGTCGTAAAATTCTTGTTAATACTTTATACATAATACTATATAATATCATATTGAATATACAACCTTATGTCCACCATGTGCATTATCATATCAAGAATAACATACTATCCTTTATTATAATACTACAAAAATATATTACTACAAATAAATTGGAAATCCTATAAAAATATATTATAGTATATTAAATATAGTTTTACGGTATATATTCTTGCCTTGTATGTAAATAATATACAAAATTGATAGGTTACCTTTATCAATTTATAGTTTCAGACATTTCTTTAATACTACTGAAAATTTTTAAATTGCTAGCTGGAGACATCTATTAAAGGAATTATTTACATATTAAAAATACAAGAGCTTGAAAGCTCTTGTATTTAGTTTAAATTATTAAATTATTTTTTAAGATAGCATTCTATAGTAATCTAACTTTACATTTATAGATTCATACTCGCCATTTCTCCATATTTTACATACCACAATATGGCCTTGTTGTGAAGCCCTAATAACTCTGCTTATATCCTCAACTTCTGTAATAATTATATCGTTTATGGAAGTAATTATATCTGTAGGTCTTATTCCAGCTTTATAAGCCTCACTGCCCTTTAATACATCTCTAACATATACTCCTGAAACTCCATCTACACCGTTTTTAGGAACTGCCTTATCGCCGTATATACCTAATCCAAGCTTTAACGTATTTCCTCTTTTCATCAATATATCTATTATAGGTTTAGCATCTTCTATAGCTATTGCAAAACCTGATTTTGTAGATTTCTCTGTATAACTCAGTATATTATTGTTTATTCCTATCATTTCACCATTTAAATTGCAAAGTGGCCCTCCAGTGTTTCCTGCAAATATTTCAATATCAGTTCTTATTGCATTGTATGATACAGGCTGTCTTGTTTGTCTATCTGTAGCTAAAATTCTTTGATTGGCATTTTCTACTACTCCATAAGATATAACCCCTTGAAAAGCATTAGCATTAGGATTTCCAATAGAAATTACTTCATCATCCATTTTAACTTTTGAACTGTCTCCTATAATAACCGCTGGTAATCCAACTTCATCTATTTTAATTACCGCTATATCTAACACTGGATCTGATCCTATAACTTGTCCAACATAGACCTTATTATTAGCCAGCTTAACTTTAATTTCGTCAGCTTTATATACTATACGTTGATTCGTTACTATGTATCCGTCTTCTCTTATTATAGTACCTGCTCCACTTTCTATTTCTACATTCTTACCATAAACTATTTTACTTATGGATACCACAGAAGCTGACACCTTATTAGCAATTTCAGACATAGCTTCTCTTTTTTCTTTTGTATTTAAAAATACAGATTTCCCGTTGCCATCAATGGTGATTTTAGCTAGTTCCCTATCAACTAAAATCTTTGCAGTAATAGCTCCAGAAAGTGAAGCTATTATTATATAAAAAATTATATTAAGAAAAATTTTGTATCTAGACTTTTTCTTATTTTTAGTCTTTTTAAAAACTATATCTCCTCCAATATTTACTGGGGAAGTTTCCTTTACAATAGGTTGATTATCCACATAGCTCCACCTCCTTAGATAATTGAGAATGAACAATGGAAAATCCACAATTGTCCATTGTCAATAGTCAATTCTCAATTGTATAAATATTAGGCTAATGTTAAAGTAAAAGTGAATTTAACTCCGTCCTCTGTATTTTCAGCCCAAATTTCTTCATCAAGCATAGTTAATATCTTTTTAACTATTGAAAGGCCCAATCCAGAACTTACCCTATTAGTTCTAGATTTATCACCTTTATAAAATCTTTCCCAAATAGTTTTCAGGCTTTCTTCATCAATATGTGATCCTGTATTAGAAACAGAAATGTATGCTTTCTTTCCTCTCTCATTAGAAGATAGGGTAATTAATGCACCTTCCTTTGAATATTTTATAGCATTATCTAACAGATTCATCACAACTTGAAAAATTCTATCTGGATCTCCATAAACTAAAAGTTCATCTGAGTCAAAATATACTTCAACTTTTATTCTCTTTTCTTTTATTTTAGCTTCATTCTTTAAAATGCTTAATCTTATGACTTCATTAATATCAATTTTTCTAAGTATTAATCTTATTCTTCCTTCTTCTATAGCAGACATATCCAAAAGATCATTAACTAATCTTGTTAATCTTTGAGTTTCTTCATAAGCAACAGTTAAATATTCTTTTTCCTTCTCCTTCGGTACTACTCCATCTAAAATTCCCCTTATAAATCCGTTTATTGAAGTAATTGGGGATCTAATATCATGAGAAACATTAGAAATAAATTCTTTTCTATTTTTCTCCACCTTTTCTAAGGAATCTGCCATAGAATTAAAAGCCCTTGCAAACTGCCCTATTTCGTCATTAGTATTTATTTCTACTCTTTTTGCTACATCACCATTAGCTATTTTTCTTGCCACCAAACTCATTTTTTGAAGTGGTTTTATTACTATTTTTTCTGTAAAAAGATAGATAATAGACATAGATAATATCATTATAAATGCAGTTGAAAGCCATATAATTCTATGTATTTTTCCAAGGGATTCTTTTACATAAGACATAGAAAGTTCTACTATTATTCCTCCCTTTATATCTCCATTAGCATCTTTTATTTGCTGTCCTAAAACATAAGTATTTTTATTAAATAAATCACTTTTTTTATCTATTTTTTTTAAATATCCCTCTTCTGAAAGATCTTCAATGCTATTTACTTCATCTACAAATACTTGCTTTCCTACTAAAACATCTTTATTATCTGAAGTAGTTGCAAATACATATCCCCGTCCATTAATTAAATATATGTTTTCATAAAAATATTCACCAACAAATTTTAAAGAATTATCTAGCTCTTCATAAGTCAATTTTCCATCTAAATAATTAGATGCCAATTCTTGAATAAATTCTGTTTGTGTTAATACTTGGTTTTTCTTGCCGTTAATAAAATAATCATTAAACCAAAATGATAAAAATGTAGCAATTATGGTTAAACTCAGAAATATTATAACAGCATATATAAGCACCATCTTGGAAAACAGGTTACTTTTTACCATTATTTCACCTCAAACTTATATCCTACACCCCAAACTGTTTCTATTTGCCAATTTATTCCGCCTTCTATCTTTTCTCTTAATCTTTTAATGTGTACATCTACAGTTCTTGAATCTCCAGGGTAATCATATCCCCATACTTCACATAACAGTTGTTCTCTTGTAAAAACCCTATTTTTATTACTAGCAAGATAATATAGTAATTCAAATTCCTTTGGTGGCATTTTTACTTCCTCATTTTTATAAACCACACTATAAGAATTAGCATCTATAACTAAATTATCATAACTGATTGTTTCTTTGTTTTCTGTTTCCATAGTATATCTTCTTAAAACCGCTTTAACTCTAGCAATTAACTCCTTAGGTTCAAAAGGCTTTACAATATAGTCATCTGCTCCAAGTTCTAATCCTAAAACTTTATCAAAAGTTTCACCCTTTGCAGTAACCATAATAACAGGAGTTTCACTGTCTTTCCTAATCCATTTTAGAACATCAATACCGTCAACATATGGTAGCATAACATCCAAAATAACCAAATCAGGTTTAAAATTTAAAAATACCTCTTGAGCCTCTTTACCATCATTAGCTATTTTTATAGAATATCCTGAACTTTCTAAATACATTTTTATTACTTCACAGATGTTTTTGTCGTCATCTACCACCAAAACCTTTGCAATAGAGCCTTCCATAAATACCCCTCCTAAAAAGTTAATTTTCATCTTTTATTAATATATTCAAAAATAGTTAATTAATTGTTAAATTATCAATCAACTATTCTAAAAATTTAAAATTACTACTACTAAATATATAGTATACCTTAATTATAATGCTAATTAGTATAAATTTAAAATTTGTTACAAATTATTTAAAAATTATTTTGATAATTTTTATTTTTTACAATTTGTTACAATATTTTCTTAAGTTTTCTTCATAATTTTATATTAAATCTTAGTAAAAATTCTCTTTAAATTCACAACTAAAAAAGGCATTGTCGAACAAATGACAACGCCTTTTTTCATCATATTAGTCAAATAATTTACTAACTGATATATCTTCGTATATTCTCTTAATAGCTTCCGCAAATATTGGAGCTACTGATAATATTTTTATTTTGTCTATTCTTTTTTCTTCTGTTAATTGAATTGTATCTAACATTACTAATTCTTTTATAGCAGAAGCTTCTATTCTCTCTATAGCTGGTCCTGATAAAACTGCATGTGAGCAGCAAGCATAAACTTCCTTAGCTCCTCTTTCAACTAAAGCATTAGCTCCGTTGCAAATTGTTCCTGCTGTATCTATCATATCATCTATTAATATAACTTTTTTATCTTTAATTTCTCCAATTATGTTCATAACTTCTGAAACATTGGCTTTAGGTCTTCTCTTGTCAATTATAGCTATTGGAGCATTTAATCTATCAGCAAACTTTCTAGCACGACTTACACTTCCTAAGTCTGGAGAAACTACAACTACATCATCAGCATCTTTAAAGCCATTTTCTATAAAGTATTTTGCAAGTATTGGAGCTCCCATTAAATTATCAACTGGAATATTAAAATATCCTTGAATTTGAGCTGCATGTAAATCCATAGTTAACACTCTATCAGCACCTGCTGCTGTAATTAAGTCTGCAACTAATTTTGCTGTAATTGGATCTCTAGCCTTTGCTTTTCTGTCTTGTCTTGCATAACCATAGTAAGGCATAACCGCAGTTATCCTTCCTGCTGAAGCTCTTTTTAATGCATCTATCATTATTAAAAGCTCCATTAAATTATCATTTACCGGTGCACTTGTTGGTTGAATTACAAATACGTCTATGCCTCTAACAGTTTCACCTATGTTTACAGAAATCTCTCCATCGCTGAATGATCCAACTTGTGAATCTCCAACTTTAAGTCCCAATACATTAGCTATATCTTCTGCTAATTCAGGATAAGAATTACCTGTAAAAATTTTAATATTTTTTCCATGTGGTATCATATGTAGTCCTCCTATATTTTATTATTTCTTATGTATTCTATTTATAACCCAATTTTCTTTGTTTTCTTGTCTTGCTCTAGCTATTGCTAGTGAGTTTTTCGGAACCTTTTTAGTTATAGTTGAACCTGCAGCAATATATGTATTGTCTTCAACTTCAACTGGTGCAACTAAATTGGTATTGCATCCTATAAATGAATTATTTCCCACTATAGTTTTATGTTTGTTAACCCCATCATAGTTAACAACTACTGTTCCGCAGCCAAAATTGCATTTTTCTCCTACTTCTGCGTCACCTATATAAGTTAAGTGAGAGATTTTTGTTCCATTTCCAATAGTTGACTTCTTAAGTTCTACAAAGTCTCCTACTTTAACTTTATTTCCTACTATAGTTTGAGGACGAATATATGCAAAAGGTCCTACTGTAGTTTCTTCTCCTACTGTACTTTCTAAAATTACAGAACTTTGTATAGTAACATTTGATTTTATTATACTATCTTTAATTCTGCATCCTGGATATATTGTACAGTTATCTTCAATAACAGTTTTTCCTTCTATCACATTGTTAGGATATATAACAGTATCTTTTCCTATTTTTACATCACAATTTATATATGTATTACTTGGATCAATTAATATAACTCCGTTTTCCATGTGTTTTTTATTAATTCTATTTTTCATTATATTTTCTACTATTGAAAGTTCAAACTTGGAATTTACTGCTGTAATTTCCTCTACTGGTACATCTATAGCACCAATTTTTTTATTTTCTTTCTTAAGTATTTCAATAACGTCAGTTAAATAATATTCACCTTGATTATTATCATTATTTAGCTTTGAAAGCGTGCAAAGTAATGCTTGTATATCAAAACAATACATGCCTGAATTTATTTCTTTAACTTTAACTTCTTCTTCATTGCAATCTTTAAATTCAACGATTTTTTCTACTTGTCCTTTTTCGTCTCTTATTATTCTACCATATTTAGCTGGATCATTCATGATAGATGTCAATATAGTTGCAGCAAATTCACCCTGCTCATGGTAATTTATTAAGCTATTAACTGTATTTTCCGTAATTAACGGACCGTCTCCAACAAATATAGCCACTGTTCCAGTTTTACCTTTTAAAAACTCTTCAGCACACATTACGGCGTGTCCTGTACCAAGTTGTACTTCTTGTAATGAGTAAGAAATATTCTTTGATGCTGTGCCTTCTTTAACTTTTTCAGCACCTTTACCAACTACCACATTTACATTTTCTATATCACAATTTCTTAATGTATCTATAACATGGTTTATCATTTCTTTTCCACAAACTTTATGAAGCACCTTTGGAATATTAGAATTCATTCTCTTGCCTTCTCCAGCGGCTAATATGATAGCACATTTATACAAATCTAACACCTCTTTATATGAAAGTCATATTTATTTTACTACAAATAGACTTTTATTGATACACTTATTAATTATATTTCATCTGGTAATGATTTGCAATAAAAGTAATTCTTATTTAAATTTTCAAACAAAACAAAAATAAAAAGGAGTATGACCTCCTTTTTATTTAATAAAAAAGCTTAAGCTTTTTCGCTACTCTGCTATTTCATCAACTACAGGCTCTTCATTTTTAACTTTTTCGTACTCATCAAGAATAGCCTTTTGTATTTTTTCTCTAGTTTCAGTATTAATTGGGTGTGCTATGTCTTTAAACTCACCATCTGGTGTTCTTCTGCTAGGCATAGCAATAAAATGACCATTTTGGCCTTCTATAACTTTTATATCATGAACAACAAATTCATTATCTAAAGTTATAGAAACTATAGCTTTCATTTTACCCTCTGTAGCGATTTTTCTAATTCTAACATCTGTAATTTGCATGAACTCCACCTCCAAGATGTGCTATAGGTCTTATTATTCTCCATATTTTTTATTTTTCCTTCTAAAATTCTAATAATTTTGTATATTACAACTTATTTAACAATTAATTCAAAAAAATTACTAGTAATTGTATTTATTATTTATTAAATTTCATTCTTAAAGAAGGTTTAACTATAGCTCTTTTATCTTCTCCAATACCATCAAAATCTACTATAGCTATATAATCACCAATAAGCTTCTCTTTTGTTTCAAAGGTATTATCTACCAATATACCACAACCCAAAAGCTCACTATCAAATTCCATAAGAAGTTCTCTTATTCCCTTAGCTGTTCCACCACCTCGCATAAAATCATCTATAAATAAACATTTACTGTTTTTTCTCATAGACTTTCGAGATAATGACATAGTTTGAATTCTATTGCTTGAACCAGAAATATAATTAATATTAACTGTAGCACCTTCTGTAACTTTATTTCCATGTCTTACAGTAACAAGTTGAACTCCTAATGCCTTTGCAACTTCATAAGCTAACGGAATTCCTTTAGTTTCAATAGTCACTACATAATCAATATCTAAATCACTAAAAGTTGAAGCTAAAATCCTTCCTGCTTTGCTTATAATGACAGGATTATACATCATATCTGTTACATATAAAAAATCTCCTATCATCACTCTATCTTCTTCTCTTATTATTTCACAAAGTTCTTCACTAAACTTTATTTTATCTTCATCAGATATATCTGTTATAAACTTTATTCCTCCTGCTGCTCCAGAAACAGTTTCAACCCTGCCCATTGATAATTCTTCTAATGTTTCCCTTACAATGACTATATCTTCACTTACCGTTGATTTAGCAGCATTAAAAATTTCTGTAAATCTATTTAAATTTATCACCTTATTTGGTGATTCAGTTAATATTTTAGTTATAGCCACAACTCTTTGATTTCTAGTAAACTTGTCTGTATTCTTTCCCATATTAAACTTACCTTTCTACGAACTATCCTATATATTTTTTCGTAAATATTCATAATTATAATTTTAAATGTTTTTTATCAATATTACAATTATTGATTTATATAAAAAAGTTTCTTTATATTTTACTTAACATTTAATACTTTTGCTATAATTATCAATATTATACCATTTTCGTCTTTATTTCTTATAGGAAAGTAACTTTTGTTTTTCAAATTATAAAACGACTTTAATACTTTAGTTATCAATATTTTAATTTACAATATTTAATATATATTATAAATTTTGCCTTAATATTGTGAATTAAAACACATAACTATAATATTGTAAAATCATGATAATTTGTAATTTAATCCAATCTATTTAAATAAAACAGAAATAAGTTCTTTAACTTTCTCATCACAAATATAATAATTAATCTCAAGACCTTCTCTATTACCTTTAATTATTCCTGCTGATCTTAATTTTTGCAGATGTTGAGACACTGTAGACTGAGGAAGTTCTAAGCAATTCTGCATACAAGTTACATTACGTTCACCATTTTCTACTAATCCTTTAACAATACAAAGTCGAACTGGATGAGCTAATGCCTTTAATAACTCTGCATTTTGATTAAATAATTCTATTTCTTGCTTATTCATTAAACCAACGACCTTTCTAAAATCCATTTATTTTAGTCTATATTAGGATATTATGATATAGTAATATGATTGTCAATATTTACAGGTTTTAAACAACTGTTACTTAAATATATCCCCAAACTTAAAATATTTGAATTTGTTATAAAATTAAGGAAAAGAATTTCAATTTATTAGCTATATAGTAGTAATGCAGAATTATTGTAAAATCTACGGTAGATTTTATTTAATAATTTTCAACTCTCGATTAATATTTTCTAAAATTCAAGAGATTATACTATTTAATAGGTTTATTATATTAAAACATATAAACTTCCCCTTATAATATGATATACAAAACTATGAATTTTATTGACTTATTCATAATTATATTGTAATATTTGAATATATTGATATTTAAATTAAAAATATTTAATAAGTATTTTTAAAACTAAATCTTACAAAACATATTAATTGGAGGTTTGTTAAATGAAAAAAAGAAAGTCCTATCAAAAATGGTCATGGATATTCATGGTATTATTTATAGCTCTATCAATTTATAATGTAAAATTTGGACTTTTGGGATTTATCTGTATTGGAGCTCCTCTGTTCTTTGTTCTAAAAAAACAGGGTAAAGTTCACTGCTCTCATTATTGTCCTAGAGGATCTTTGCTTCAAAATTTTTTAAGACATATATCTTTACAAAATAACTTACCTAATAAATTTAAAACTAAAATTGTAAAAAATATTATTTTAATCTTCATGTTAATAATGTTTATTACTACCATAATTAGCTCTGGCAGCAATATAAAATTGCTTGGTTTTGGCTTATTTAGAATGATGACATCTTCACTAATTTTAGGTATTATTTTAGGAATTATATATAAACCTAGAAGCTGGTGTCAAATTTGTCCTATGGGATATGGTTCAGGGCTTATAGATAAAGCAATAAGAAAACCTAAAAATTGTGACAAGAAGTAAAAGATTTTTTATTAAAATTTTATATAAAAAAAGAAACTTCTCAGTTATATTTGAGAAGTTTTTATATAAAATATGGAAGATAAAGTGAAACCATGTAAATGAAAGGATTGATGTTTTTTAATAATTGCTTTGTGAATAAGTTCAACTCCAATCTTCCATATTTACTAACATGTAAATTTATTAATCATTTTATTATTTTGTAAAAATTCATTTGCTTCATCTATGTTTCTCATCTTAAAAATTATTTTAGAATTTTTTTTATTTAGTATACCTCTGCAAAGTATATATTTATTATTATGTATTTCATTTTTAAATGTAATCTCTAAAGGTAATTCTTCTCCATTTTCATAATTTAATTCTATAACCATTTGATTACTACTCATTTTCTTCCCCCTAAATTTAACATAGAATCTTCATATCCTCATTATATCGAACATTTGTTCGTAATGCAACATTTTTCTAAATTTTTTATTTTTTTATCAAGAAGCCCCATTAAAAAGACTCCTAAATATAAAATTTAAGAGTCTTTTTAATAAATATATGATTTAATCTTTTAATTTATCCCATTGCCACCTTGATTTAGATATATTTAAATTTTTAGTTATTTCCTTCTTAATATTTTTTAATAATAAATAGCTAGATGTTAATCCTAAATACCCTATGATAATAGACCTTAAACTATAATATTTTAATGACTTTATTGTATTAGTAATTTCTGTAAGCTCCCTTGTGGTTAAGGTTCTACTTTTAACTCCCTCATTATACAAATGAAGCTGTTCAATCCAAGAATTGCTATAAAATATAGCTATTAGTGAGCAATATAATGAAAGTGTTATACATAATATGAGTATTACATTCTTTAATCCTTTCTCACTAAGAGTACTATCAATAAGTATTTTTTTTAATGCTAAATAAGCATTAATTACAGCTAATATTATACCAGCAATATAAATTATTCTAGGTTGCATAACCCCTCCCCCTTTTTGAAATGTTATCATATCATAATTTTACCATTTTATATAAATTTTACAATGTTCCATTTTTGTATAATTTAATATTTTAAATATTTATAATAATCCGCCATTATTCCTCTTTAATACTGCAATCTTAAATGTTAAAATTAAGGAGTGAAGGGGGATTGTATTATGATTAACAAAGAAAAAACTGTGCCAATTTTTACTGGTATGGCCTATGCATTATTATTTGGACTAACCTTTATGTTCATATCTATAGCTTTAAGGTATACTTCGCCCTTTCTTCTTTTATCTATTAGATTTTCTATAGCATTTATTGTAATGTCTATATTGGTAGCTTTTAAGGTATTAAAAGTCAATTTTAAACATAAAAAGCTATTGCCTTTAATATTAGTAGGATTTATGCAGCCAATTTTATACTTTGCCCTTGAAACCTATGCATTAAAGGTTATTCCTAGTTCCATAGCAGGAACACTATCATCTTTAATTCCTATATCTGTTGCTTTAGGTTCTGCTTATTTTTTAAAAGAAAAACCTACTAAAGCACAATATGGATTTATATTACTATCAATATTAGGAGTTATTGTAATAGTATTGTTTGGGTCAACAGACAATGAAAGCGGTAATTTATTTGGAATATTGCTTTTAATTGGTGCTATATTATCACAAACAGCTTTTACCATACTTTCAAGAAAATTTTCAGTAAGGTATACTCCAACAGAAACCACATATTTTATGATGGGAATGGGTGGATTTATATTCACTATAATTGCTTTCATAGAATGTCTAATTAAAGGTGATTTAACTGCCTTTGTAGTACCTTTTTTACATAAGGAATTTGTATTTGCAATAGTTTTTCTATCAATTTTTGCATCAATACTTGGATATTTTTTAATAAACTATACACTTTCCAAAATGGAAGCGGCAAGAGTTGCTGTATTTGAAAACCTTTGTACTATAGTATCTATAATAGCTGGAGTTGTATTTTTAGGGGAAAGCTTTAAAATATACCATATAATTGGTGCTGCATTAATAATTTTAGGTGTATGGGGAACAAATCATTTTACATCATCTAATAGTCATGAGATAAATGAAGAAAAAGCTATAAATAATGTTATGAATGAATAAAATCGTGATTTAAATCACGATTTTTTATTTTTGCAAAAAAAATTAGGGCTTAATGCCCTAAAGATTGGATTTTGAAAATTTTGTATTATTTAAAACAAAATTTATATAATTAACTAGTAATCTAATTTAAAAAATTATTAATTGCATACAAATTCATATAAATAAATTATTAACTATTATGATTATCAAATTGCCAATATGCGTATTCTAAATCTAAATCTTCTACAATTTTATCGCAATCATCAATTGCCTTTCTGTCATCTCTTTTTTTATTTTTAAATTGCCATATAAGATATTCAGAATTAACTTTTGTGAACATATTAACACACCTTCCCATTCCTTAACCAAATGGTTATATTTTAATAATTAATAAAATTTATAATCTGCTTAAAAATTTAATTTAAACATAATATTATGCATATATATTAAAAATATTATATCTTTAGTTAAATAATTAACACTCTATGTTTAAAGTTTAACATACTTTATGCATTAATGGAAGTTATTTTTTAGAATATTTTAAATTTTCTATCGACGTTTTTTGATATTGAAAATTATCTATTAACACTTAATTATTAGCATTATTATTATTGTATTTTAACTAAGGATAAACTTGCTAATAATTGGCATCATTTGTATGGATGTACCATTTCTAACTTTGATTTATTACTAAAAATAATTAATATTTATTGGCCTTGTCCCTAATATTTCTTCAATTCACAGCTTATGAAAGTTTTATTTATTTTATTGTATACCCTTTTTTTCTAAACATTTCTTTTAACTTTTTTATCGCTATTTCTTTTCTTTTTACAACTGTCATATACTTCATACCTTTATACTCTGAATACTCTTTTAAATTGCCCTTCTTATCTAAATAAATATAATATATAAGGTCTTTATGTTCTGGTTTAAGCATATTAACAAACTCATAAAGATGCTCTCTAATTTCCTTATTAATATACTCTCCAACAAAATCTTCTTCATAAATTAGTTTATCTTGAAGAATAATATCTTCACCTATAGGAGTATTTAAACTCACTTCATAATTGGATTTTACATTACTTCTTATTAAATAATTAAAATTATTTTTTATGCTTCTTATAGCATAGGGAATAAACTCTCCCTTATCTTCCTGATACTTGTCTATAGCTTTTAATATGCTAATCCTTCCTAGTTGAAGTAAATCTTCTTTATCATATCCATTGATATATATAGTATTGCAGCATTTATGTAAAAATGGATTTAGTTTGTTTATTATATCTTCAATTCCTTCAGCATCTCCATCTTTAGCTTTCAGTATTAAATTATTTATTTTATTATCCACTTTTATCCCACCTTAAAATATTCTCTTTCAATAATTAAATATGCATTTAAAATGAGAATTTATAATGGACTAATCTCTATATTATATTTCTTGTGTTTTTTAATGATTTTTTGTATATAATTAGAGATAGAAATATTTTATAGGTGACTATAGTCATGAAAAAGTGAATATAAACTATAGTCAATAAATTTTTTGTTCATTTCTTATATAGAAATTGGAATTTTTTTCTACATAAGGGTTACCTATTAAAATATTAATAATAATCTATAATATATACGCTAATATTAAGGAGTTGTTAATATGTCTTTTGATTTTCTAAAAGATAAAAATAAAAAAATACACTTTATAGGTATAGGTGGAATAAGTATGAGCGGTCTTGCAGAAATACTTATAAAGAATGGATATAAAGTTTCTGGTTCAGATATGAAAAGCTCTCCTATTACTGAAAAATTAAAAAAGCATGGAGCAGAAATATATATAGGTCATAATGAAAATAATATAAAAGATGTAGATCTAGTAGTATTTACTGCTGCTATATCACCTGAAAATCCTGAGCTTATAAAAGCAAAAGAAGATAAAATTCAAATAATGTACAGGGCAGAATTTTTAGGTTATCTTATGAAAGGTCATAAGTATGGTATAGCTATTTCCGGTACTCACGGTAAGACTACAACTACATCAATGGTTTCACATATTATATTAGAGGAAAATTTAGATCCTACCATATTAGTGGGAGGAGAACTAGACATAATAGGTGGAAATGTACTTGCAGGATGTAGTGATTATTTCATAACAGAAGCCTGTGAATATAAATCTTCATTTTTAAACTTTTTTCCTTATATAGGTGTAATACTAAATGTAGATGAAGATCATTTAGACTACTATAAGGACTTAAATCATATAAAAGACACTTTTAAAAAATTTGTAGATATAATACCTAATGATGGTTATGCAATAGTTAATGCTGATGATCATAATTGTATGGATGTTGCTTTAAATGCTAAATGTAATTTAATTACCTTTGGTATAGATAATGGTCAATATAGAGCTAAAAATATTAATTATGATGATTTAGGTTGTGGCAGCTTTGACCTTTATAAAGATGATGAAATGTTATTTAAAATTAGTTTAAATGTGCCTGGTAAACATAATATTCTAAATTCATTATCTGCTATATGTACTGGACTAGTACTTAATGTTTCTAAAAAATCCATAATAGAAGGATTATTTAATTTTAAAGGTACTCATAGAAGATTTGAGTTAAAAGGTAAAAAAAATAATATAACTGTTATTGATGATTATGCACATCATCCAACAGAAATAAAAGCGACACTGGAAGCATCTAAAAATTATCCTCATAATAAATTATTTGCTATATTTCAGCCTCATACTTATACTAGAACAATTTCACTATTCAATGATTTTGTAGAATCTTTTGATAATGTTGATGAATTGCTACTTGCAGATATATATGCTGCCCGTGAAAAAGATACAGGGGTAGTAAGTTCATTAAAATTAGGAGATGCTATTAGAGATAAAGGAATCAATGCTAAAAACTTTCATTCTTTTGAAGAAATAGTACAGTATTTAAAAGATAACGCAAAGGATGGAGATTTAATTTTAACCATTGGTGCAGGAGATGTATATAAAATAGGGGAAATGTTTCTTAAATAAATTTATATAGAATTTAATCCAAGAATATTTGCATTCTGCCATTGTTTCAAAATTAATAAAAAAGGAGTTCATTGAACTCCTTTTCTAATTCACAACTTAATTCAATTGGCAATGGACATTTCAACATAAAATTCCATTGAATTAATTTCTAAAAATAAATTACTATAATCAATCTCAAAATTACAAATTGTTGAGTGTATTCCTTTGTCTTTTAACAAATGTATAGTAGCAATATTGTTATCCCCCTTGCATGCCCTTATAAGTATACCCTGTACTCCTGTAAACTGCATTCTTGATTTTATCAAACTACTATCTACATTAAGATTTAAAGTTCTATTATCCAATGAAATAAGTAAATCTATATCATTTTCATCTTCTCTAAAAGTTTTTATTTCAAAATCACTAACTATATTTAAGTTGTAATTATTAAAACATGTCATGATTATCACCTCTAATTATAAATATATGGGTTTTAAAAATTCCACGATAATTGTCAGTTGTTCATTATCAATTCTCAATTTTTTTAAATTCTATATATTTATTTAAATATCTTCTTTATATACTTAATTTTATCATTATAAGGTGGATACCTTAAAGGTACATCAATTGAAAAGCCTTTTTTCACCACTGATTTGTAGTGAGTAAAGGTATCAAAACTTGCCCTTCCATGATATTTTCCCATTCCACTTTCTCCTACTCCTCCAAAAGGAAGATATAATGATGCTACGTGCATTATAGTTTCATTTATACAAACTCCGCCAGAAGATGTATAATTCAATATCTTTTTTATACTACTTTCACTTTTTGAAAAGAAATATAATGCTAATGGTTTAGGACGGCTATTAACAACGTCTATTACATCATCTAAGCTTTCAAACTCTAATATAGGCATTATAGGTCCAAAAATCTCTTCTTGCATAATACTGCTGTTAAAAGCGATATTATTTAATATTGTAGGAGCTATATATAATTGTTCCTTATCAAAATCTCCCCCAAATTCAATGCTACCATCCTTTAAATATCCTATTAATCTATCAAATTGTTTACTATCTATAATTCTTGGATAATCTTTTGATTCTTCAGGATTTTTTCCGTAAAATTCTTTAATATAGTAAATCATAGAATCAATCAATGAAGCTTTTACATCCTTATGGACATATACATAATCTGGTGCTACGCAAGTTTGACCTGCATTTAAGAACTTCCCCCAAACTATTCTTTTAGCTGTTGTTTTTATATCCACATCATTATCTACTATACATGGACTTTTACCACCTAATTCTAAAGTTGTAGGAGTTAAATGCTTTGCTGCTGCTTCCATAACTACTCGTCCTACTGGTACACTTCCCGTAAAGAAAATATAATCAAATTTTTGATTTAGAAGTTCTGTATTTTCCTCTCTTCCTCCATTTACTACCGCTATATATTTTTCATCAAAATTATCTTCTATTAATTTTGTTAAAACTTTAGACACATGAACACTTTTATTTGATGGCTTTAATATCACTGTATTACCACCTGCTATAGCTCCTATCATAGGTGCCACAGATAATTGAAAAGGATAATTCCATGGAGAAATCACAAGCGTCACTCCATATGGCTCAGGATAAGAAAAGCAACTTGCAGGAAAATGACTTATTTGCGACTTAGCTCTTTTAGGTCGGGACCATTTTTTTAAATTTTTTACTGTATAATTTATTTCTTCTAATACTATTCCTAACTCTGTTGCATATCCCTCAAAATTTGCTTTATTTAAATCTTTATTTAATGCTTCCAATATTTTATCTTCGTTCTTTTTTATTATATTTTTTAAAAGTATTAACTGTTTAAGCCTAAAATCTATACTTAAAGTTTCCTTGGTATAGAAATATTCTCTTTGAATATCTACAAGATCTTTTATATCTCTCATATATTTCACCTCGAAATCTTTTTCTAAATCAATATTACTAACTAAATGATAACATTAAATATATACATTGAGCATGATAAAATTATACTCTTTATGAAATTTTTATTTAAAAGTTGTTGACAACCATTTATATATATAATATAATATTTTTTGTCGGCGGGGTGTGGCGCAGATGGGAGCGCGCGTGGTTTGGGACCATGAGGTCGCAGGTTCAATCCCTGTCACCCCGACCAGAGAGTTGCATAGGCAACTCTCTTTTTTTTATCTAAAAAACTAAACTAAAAATAAAGTCAGATATTTTATTTTTTATAGGTTGAAAATAAAAGGTTGTTATAAATGAGAAGTTCTCTCTTTTATAACAACCTTTTTATATTAAGTTAATTGTTTTGCCTTAAATTCTTTTTTTAGCTCATCTAATTTTTTATTATCTATAGCTCTTTTTTCTCTTATTTCATCTTGTATTTGTTTAGTTTCAGTAATTCCATTTACAATGGTATTCCATGTTTTTTCAAGAGTTGCTACATCAACAAAACTTCCACTTGCTAGTCTTGCAGTTACCTTAGATTGATTTGCTAAGTTTTCTGCATTTCTCATGAGCAATTCATTAGTTTTTTCATCTAATGCTGTTAGTGCTTTAGCTTGTACATCTTGTCTTTTTAACATTATTGATTGAATAAGACATTGCTTAAATATAGGTAATGTTATTATAAAAGCTGAGTTTATCTTTCTAACAAGATTATAGTTATTATACTGTAACATTTTTATAGAAGGCATTGTTTGTAATGCAATGTTTTCTGCAAGCTTTAAATCATGCACTCTTTGCTCCATCATCTCTCTAACTTGAATTATATTGCTAAGTTCCATTTTTTCTACATTTCCGCCTAGTTCAGCTTTTCTCTCTAACTCTGGTATTATATTATTACTAAGTTCTTCAACTGCAAATTCTCCAGCATATATATATTGTTCTAACTTTTCATAGTGTTTAAGATTTTCTTCAAACATCTCATCCAGGCTTACATTTAAGTTATTTATTTCATTTTCATATTCTTTTAAAGTTATGTATACTTTCTCTACTTCATCACCCATAGTGTGATATTTTTTAAATAATTGTTCTATAGAGTTTTTTGTTTTATTAAATACTTTTTCAAAGAAACCAACTTTTTTTTCTTCAAAATCTTTTATATCAAACTTGTCCATTATTTTATTTAAATCATTTAATAAACTGCCAGTATCCTCTACTTTAGCCATTTCCATGTTATTAAGTATTCTATCAGAAAATTTGGATATGCTCTCTACAGTTTCATTCCCAAACTTTACTACTGTCTGCATATTATCTGTGTCAATTTGTGCAAGTATATTATTTATCTCTGGTGAATCTTCAATTCTTTTTGCTACCTCTTCTTTATGTTTTTCTAAATTAAATTCTTTAACTTCAACTATCTCAGTATTTTTTGAAGTTGTACTTCCATTTAATTTCATACTTTTTCCCTCCTATATATCTCTTTCTAAAATCTAAACAATTTACTTATAAAAGAATCTTTTTTCCTGCTTAAGTTAGGCATAGATAAATTTAGTCTAACAGAAGGTAAATTATGACTTTCAAAAAGATTTTCTTTTAATAATATTTCTATATTTTTATAATTAGTAGGTGTAAATATTGCTATATCAATGCCTACAATATTTAAATATGCCAGAGTTATAATATCTTCTTCACTAAAAAAGTCTTTAGTATTATCATATACTATTACCTTAGGAATATCTGATGTATAATCAAAGGTTTCAATTAATTTTAAAATATTATCACTAATGTTAAGGACTGTCATTATTATGTTTAACTTAAACTCATTATTCATATCTTTATTAAAGGGATTTAATAATATTAATTCATTTGTCTTAGATAAAATCAAGTGCTGCAATTTATCACTTAAATAACCAAATCTATATAAATCACTATTTTGTATTTTATTAAAATCTAGCAAACCACTATCATTTAAAAAATAAGCCATTGAATATTTATCCTGCTTAGAATATTTCATTTCTGTAAAAGGAACTTTATCTATTATTACCCTGTTAGTACCAGAGGACAATTCTTTAAAATCTTTCCAATATTCATCTATATTTTCATGAGTGCCATTTATCTTAGCAAATATATTAGGTATATAAACTATATTATTCTCTACCTTAAAGTGAGGTCTTATCTTTCCCGTTTCTTTCCACAATATTTTCATCTCATCATATGTGGTCTTTAATAACACTGATTTTATTAAGTTTTCATTTAATTGCCTTGGCTTATAATATCCAGCATCTGTCCCTAATAATTCTTCAAGCTCTTTAGATGCTCTGTAAGCTACTGTTTCCTTTACTATAGCCTTTTCTATCACTGGGAAACTTTCAATTTGGGAAAAATTATTTAATTTAGTTAAAGAGGTATACTTTCCTTGTTTGTCCAAAATATTATAAAGTAAATCATCTTCTTCTCTTGGACTTATATAAATAACATCACAGCCTAAAAGTGATGCATATATTAAAAAGTATATTTCATGAGCTTTTATTTCTCCATAATACATAATCTTTCCATTACGTTCTCCATTAAAATTATCATGTAAAATATTAGAATATCTATTAACCCAGCATATAAATTTCATTATAAAGTTTTGCAGTTTAGATATATTTAAATTTTCTTCTACATTTAAATATAAATATAATACCTCTATAAAGCTTGATTTTCCCATTATATTAACTTCTTCTCTATTAAACTTAGGTAAGATATCAAGGGATATTATTTCCTTAATTATTTTATTTTTATCTTTTAAATCTAATGAATTTAGTTTGCCTTTTATTTTTCCAATATACTTCATAGTTTCCTCATTAGATGGCACTGTAATTTTATTTTCAAACTTTATATAATTGTATTTTTCTGCTTTAATTTTTTGGTCTAGCTTATATAAATTGTTATAATATATATCAGCATTTTCATTATCCATACCTATATATCTCTCAAAATATATAGGTATGGATTTTTCATGTAAATAACCTTCTCTTGATTTCATGCTTGTAAAAATATCTTTGAATATATCTTGGCTTTTTATTAATACTGTTTTAGGTAATTTACCCTCATCATATAAATCACTGCTTACATCTATGTCTTGCTCTAATGTTATTTCTTTTACTTTAATTCTATTTTCATTGTTTATAGTTAATAAAAATTCATTATTAGGGTCAATTGAGGAAAACACATCATCATTATCACTATTAATATATAAAACGTCATATCCAATAAAAGAAAGTAATATTAAAAAGTATGCTTCATGTTTTTTTATATTTCCATAATATAAAACCTTAGGATTATAATCTTTTATACTATAAGAAAAACTCTTTGGTATATATTCATAAAGCCAAAAAAGTATCTTGCTTATAAAGCCTACTATTAAACTTGGATTAACCTTATTTTCCTTTTTCATATATAAATTAATTACTTTTAATAAGGCTTCTTTAATATCTTTATTTATAAAGTTATTAATCTTCAGCATATTCTCACGATAAAGAGCTTCTACAATATTATCTATAAAAAATCCATTTAAAGAAGCATTGTTTATACAACTTTTTATTTTATTTGTCCTCTCTAAATCATATGGGATATTAATTTTATCCTCAAAATGTATGTATATATTCCCAAGCTTTGAAAGATTGTTATTTAACTTAATAATTTCATTATAATATTCATTTTCATTTTCTAATCCAATATATCTATATCCATATATATATTCACTATTATCACTATCAGAAATTTTTCTTTCTTTTCTTTTAAGCAATATGTCTTTAAAAATATCATTGGATTTTTTGAGCGTAAATTTTTTATCTTCCATATACACTACCTCTCTTAGCTTAACATCCTTAGATAAATCATGTACCCTTATTATAGTTTAAAAGATTCTTTAGTTCAATTAAAGAAGAAAATAAGTTATAAATCATATTGATGACTAATAGAATAAATATTTTTCTTATGTGGAAGTATATTTATATAATTGAGAATTGACAATTATTGATACTTCTATCATGAGAAGTGTTAAACTTATTCTTTTTAAAAGTGATAAAATTACTTTTATTAAAAATTTATTATTGAATTTTAGAGTAGTTTATCTCTAATTATTAATTTTAGGAAGTGAATTATTTGAAAGCAGAATATAGTGATTTATTTAAGGCCCTTGTAGATTCATATTCAAAGGGTAACTTTGAAGAAAAAGTTGTAGAATTATTAAATGATAATCTTTACGAAAAAGAAAACATTGCAGCAATAATTTCTAGCCTTTGTGGAGTTGAGATTCCCTTTGGTGACAATTATATAGATGATATTAAAAAAGCAATACTAAAATACACTCCAAATCATAAAATTGTAGATAAAGTAAAAAACTGCACCATGGACTGTGTTGATATAGATGGAAAAACTTCTTGTCAGCGCTCTTGTCCTTTTGATGCTATTTTAATTGATAAAAATTTTAAAACCACTTATATAGATAATAAAAAATGCACTGACTGTGGATTTTGCGTTGAAGGTTGCCCTACGGGAAGCATATTAGACAGAGTTGAATTTCTGCCTTTATCCAATATTTTAAGGAATAATAACATAGTAATTGCTGCAGTTGCTCCTGCAATTACAAATCAATTTAACAATGCCAATATAAATCAATTAAGAACTGCCTTTATGAAAATAGGATTCACTGATATGGTAGAGGTAGCATTTTTTGCTGATATGCTGACTTTAAAAGAAGCAGTAGAATTTGATGCAAAAGTTAAGTCTGAAGATGATTTTATGATAACATCCTGTTGCTGTCCTATGTGGGTTGCCATGCTTAAAAGAGTTTACGAAGATCTTGTTAAACATGTTTCACCTTCTATATCTCCTATGATTGCTTCTGGTAGAATTATAAAAGCTTTAAATCCTAATGTAAAAGTAGTTTTTATAGGTCCCTGTGTGGCAAAAAAAGCTGAAGCTAAAGAAAAAGATTTGTTGGGAGATATAGACTTTGTCTTAACTTTTTCCGAAATGCAGGAGATATTTAATGTTTTTGATGTAAAACCTGAAGAATTACCTGAGACCCCTTCAATTGAATATACTTCTCGTGGTGGAAGATTATACGCTAGAACTGGTGGAGTATCCATAGCTATAGCTGAATGTGTAGAAAGACTATTTCCTGAGAAGTCTACAAATTTAATCTCTATTCAAGCCAACGGAATTAAAGAATGTAAAGAACTATTAAGCAAAGCTATGGAGGGAGAAATTGAAGGAAACTTTATAGAAGGTATGGGATGTGTTGGTGGCTGCGTTGGTGGTCCTAAAGCCATATTAGACAAAGAACTTGGCAAAATTAAAGTTAATGAATTTGCAGATAGCTCTAAAATTAAAGTATCTGTAGATAGTGAAACAATGAACAGCATTTTAGGAAAAATTAATATAAACAAATTAAATGATTTTTTAAATCACGATAAAACTAATATATTTCATAGAGATTTTTATTAAACTATAGATTTACCTTTTAGTTATTATAAAATTTTGATATACTACCCTAAGAGGTGATGATATGTTTAAGGATATAAAAGCTGCAATATTTGACATGGATGGAACAATAGTTGATTCTATGTGGGTTTGGGAAAGTATTGATATTAATTATCTAAATACTAATAATCTACCTTTACCTCCAACTTTGAAAACAGATATAGCTCATCTTAGCTACAATGAAGTGGCTGTTTATTTTAAAAATGCCTTTAATCTTCCATATACTATAGATGAAATAAAAGAACATTGGAATGAATTAGCTTATAAAGAATACTGTACAAATGTTAAACTAAAACCTGGTGTTAAAAAATTTATGGATTTACTAAAATCTATGGGTATAAAAATAGCTTTAGCAACAAGTAATAACAGATTATTACTTGAAGCTTGTTTAAAATCAAATGGTATATATGACTATTTTGATGTTATCACTACCACTGATGAAGTAGCCAATGGAAAAGATTGTCCTGATGTTTATCTGTTAACAGCAGAACGGTTGGGAATAGCACCTGAAAATTGTATAGTCTTTGAAGATATACTTGCTGCAGTTAAAGGAGCTAAGCTGGCTAATATGAAAGTTATTGGTGTTTATGATGATCATGCTGCTTGTCAACATGATGAGATGATAAAAATTGCAGATAAATTTATAAAAGAATATGATGAACTACTTAAGGAGATACAATAGAAAGTCGTAATACAAATTTACGACTTTTTTAATTTACTGCAACTTTTATTTTAAATTAAATTATTAGTCAAGTTTTCATATATTTTGAATAAACTTATAACAATAGTATTTATTTTTACCTAGGGGGATATATGAAGACTTTTTTTATGTATACTTTCTTTATAATAGCTTGTGTTGCTTGTGTATATGCTTTTTTTCTTTCTTTAAAATATAATAAACAATATACTCAACTTAGAGTTTTAACAAGACGTAATAGTGAATTAATATCTAAACTTAAAGCTTTTAATACTCCATTAGAAAATTTGATTATCTCTTATTTACCAGTATATTATTACCATGGAGAAATAAAAAACAGTACTTTATTATATATTGCTCCACTTCTTAATTCTGCTATAATAAGGAATCTTTCCCAAGGAATTAAAGTTCAAATTATAGATTGTTGTGAAGTTTACAATATAGTTTGGTATGAAGTTAAAGTAATCATTCCATCCCAAAATACAAATATAAAAGGCTTTGTTAGAAAAAATGACGTTAAAGAATTAGAAACTGTAGAAACTAGTTTATACACATATAAAAATATTGAATGATTACTATTAATTTATATAATATTCTAACTAATTATCTTTATAATGTTAATAAAGTGGGGCTGTCGCACTAAATAATTAGTGTGCAGCTTTATTTTTACAAAAAAATAAATCTCAAACTCTATAAGCTTGAGATTTATAGTAAAATATATTTATGAAAAAAAACATTTTACAAAAAGATTATACCGTTAATCAGAAGTTTTATCAACTAAAACTTCCAATAAATATTGATTGCATAATACCAGTAGATGATTCAGTGCGACTACTAAGTCAATTTGCGGAGGAGATGGATTTAACAGATTTATATTTGACTTATTCCAAAGTAAAGGAAAATCAAGTATCGTCAAGAAAAATGCTGAAAATTATGCTTTATGCTTATATGAATAGAATTTACTCATCTCGAGATATTGAAAAAGCATGTCGTAGGGACATTAATTAATGATATAAGTAAGCACGAAAATATGAATTATAATGAAATCGAAGATTTTTACATATGCAAAAATAATAAGAAATTAAAAGTAGATTCTATAAAAATTAGAAAATCTAAAACAGGTTATGCAAGTGAAAAAACAGTTTATAGCTGTGAAGATTGTAGTAACTGTACATATGAAAACAGTTGCATTAAAGGCAATAATTGTAAAATACCTTTAGAAAAAAGAACAAAAAAATTTGAAATCTCAAAAAAGTTTAATCGTCAAAGAAAAGCTGATTTGGATCGAATCACTTCTGAGGAAGGTTGCTTACTTAGAGTTAATAGAAGTATACAAGTTGAGGGGTCTTTTGCACAAATAAAGGAAGATATGAACTTTAGAAGATTTATGTGCCGTGGAAATAAAAATGTATTAGCTGAAAGTATACTACTTGCTCTAGCACACAATATAAATAAGTTACACAATAGAATACAGTAAGACCGAATAGGACAGCATTTATTTAATGTAAAGAAAGTCGCTTAAGCTCAGTGTAAAAATTTTACATTTAAAAGGCTTATTAAAGTGCGCCTATTTTTAAATGTTTTATAGTTAAGATATAGTAAACCTAATAAAAGACTTTAAAGATGAATAATAAGAGCTATCGCTAACGGATTTTAAACCCGCTAATGCGACAACCCCTTATTATATATTAATAAGTTTAAATAGACTTATTCCAATAAACAGAATCCCTAGAATAAAAAAACTATTAAAAACCATTTTTTCTGTTTAGTTGCTAACAATATTAATGCTATTAAAGAAATTATTAAAATAATGTGCATCGGTATTGATAACTTAAGACTTTCTAATTGTATAGAGTCTAAAATAATTTTACTAAAAAAAATCAAACATAAAATTTTAAACAGTGAAATTATTATATTTTTATAGTTCGAGTTCATATTTATTCCTCCATTTAAAAAGGCTTAGTACCAAAACACCATGAACCTTGAGAAAGAAGTTGAACATTCATATATTTATTTCTAACTTCACCAATAGCTCTAACATCCTCATATCTATATGCAATTTGATTACTACCATAACCAATACTTACTGGCTCTTTTGTTTTATATAAATCATATTGTACATAGCCATCAAATAAGTAACCAGCTGCTAATGAAGCGAGCCCTACTACAGATGCCCAGTTTGCAATTTTTGATGCGATGACAGAAGTTGCAATTGAAACTCCAGTCAACGCTGCAATAGCAATTACCCCACCTATAAGAGTAGCAATCGCACCAATTGTTGTTACCGTTCTGCTTACATTTAATTTGTTAGTAGATACATAAATAGGGTCATATGAGCTTGAACTTAACCTTTGAATAGTTGACTCTGCCAAGTTTTCATTATATGTTACAGTTTTTACTACAGTTATCTCTTCTCCATCCATAACCATATAATCGTCATTTCTGTTATATGTTAATCTATGACTTTCTCCTTCACTTGTTGTAGTTAAAACTTCAATATTATCTTCATCTATTTTTGAAATACTCATATCTATGGTTAAGTCCTGGTCTTTTGCCACTAAAGTAAATGAAGTATCGTTTTCACTATACTTAACATTAGTAGCTACCAGCCCTTGATTTTCAGCTATAGTCATGCTTGAATCAGTTATAGCCCTAGCCTGTTGAGTTGGTAATGCGAGTACACTAAAAGTAAATACACTTGCTAAAAATATAGCTATTTTTTTAAAATTATATTTCATTGTTTATCCCCCCTTAAACTTGATATACCACAAGTATACTATAATGTAATTTAAATCTAAATAAATAAATAATTTATTAATATGTTATAATTAATATATTAATAATAATATTTGTATAAAATTACAATTACTTACTTAATGTTCACTATAATTCTTTGGTAAGCGTCAAAGTTTTAGCACCTTTAATATATTCAAAAATAGTATTAAAATATCCTAGTAAGGCAAAAGTAAGCGTTACTAGGATTAATTTATTTCTTATCTTTAATTTTCATGTTTTCAGAAATCTTATCAGACCAAGGCATAAGGCTCTCTAAGCTTTCTATATCTTTTATATCTATCTTTGATAGATTATCAAATAAATAAACTAAATACTTTTCTACAACTAATTTATTAGCCTTGGCAGTTTCAACTATGCTATATATATATATTAGCACTACAGGTTGCACCTTTAGCAGTATTTGCAAAAAGGAAGTTCTTACGACCTATTACAAAAGGTTTAATAGCTCTTTCAGCAGCATTATTATCAACTTCTAAACAGCCGTCTAGTAACACATTTTTTAATCCAGGTAAATGCTTTTTAGCATAATCAAGGGCCTTACCTAATGGACTTCTTGGAACAGCATCTTTCATTTCTCTTTCAGCATAGCCAATAAAGTTATCTATAATTGGAGCTAATTTCTCAGCTCTTATTTTGAATCTAATATCATAATAATTTTCCTTGCTCGAATAGGCTTCTCTAAGCTCTTTTTCAAGTTTATATATTTGCTCACAATAATTAAACCCTATTACTCCTCTAGAATTTTTCAGGGCTTCTTCATCTAGGTCTACAATTATATTATGAAAATATCTTCTTATGTGAGCTAAGCAATACAGCCTTGTGGCGTTACTAACGGAATTGTAGCCGTTATACCCATCCGTTTGAAGAAAACCTTTGAAATCTCCTAAGAAATTTTTAGGGCAAGAGCTTGATCTAGTGCTCTGATAGTCGTATAAAATTACTGGCTTTGAATTGGTGTTACTCATATATAACCACATATACTTTTTAGATTTAGAATCCTTGCCATTATCGTTAATTACTTTCCCCCCATTAGCACAGTTATCTTACACTATCTTAGTTGTCCACTCTTCACAATTCCATACATCTGTTACTATATCTCTATAAAATTCTGGTTCGTGGCAAACTATAAGTATTGAACCCTTATATTCTCTTAATGCTCTTTTTAATTCTTCTTTTGCATCTACATCTAAGTGATTAGTAGGCTCATCTAGGATAAGTATATTCGTCTCATTGTTTATAAGCTTTGCAAGTCTTACCTTTGCAGCCTCCCCTCCTGAAAGTACCATTACCATGCTCTCAATATGCTTTGTGGTTAATCCACACTTAGCAAGTGCTGCACGTACCTCATATTGAGTATAACCAGGAAATTCATTCCAAAATTCTTCTATACAAGTATTTGTATTTCCCTCTCTGCTCTCTTGTTCGAAGTACCCTATATATTGATAATCTCCAAGTTCTACCTCTCCACTTAGTGGCTTAATATATCCCATAAGACTTTTTAAAAGAGTAGTTTTTCCAAGTCCATTAGAACCTACAAGGGCTATTTTTTGTCCTCTTTCCATGTAAAGATTTAACGGTTTTGTAAGAGGAGTATCATACCCTATAACTAAATCCTTAGTTTCAAAAATCATTTTTCCTGATGCTCTTGCTGATTTAAAATTAAAAATTGGCTTTGGTTTCTCTTTCACAAGTTCTATTTTTTCCATTTTATCTAGTTTCTTTTGTCTAGATTTAGCCATGTTGGCAGTAGCCACATTGGCTTTATTTCTTGCAACAAAATCCTCAAGCCTTGCAATTTCTGCTTGTTGTCTTTCATAAGCCTGTTCTAATTGCTTTTTCTTTGCTTCATAAATTCTTTGGAATTCATCGTAATCACCAACATATCTTGATAATTCTTTATTTTCCACATGATAAATAAGATTAATTACTGAGTTTAAAAATGGTATATCGTGAGATATCAGTATAAATGCATTTTCATAATTTTGTAGATATCTTTTTAACCATTCAATATGAGCCTCATCTAAATGGTTAGTAGGCTCATCAAGAAGTAATATATCTGGACATTCAAGTAATAACTTTGCAAGTAAAACTTTTGTCCTTTGACCACCACTTAACTCAGCTACATCTTTGTCAAGTCCTATATCTAAAAGTCCTAATCCCTTAGATACTTCTTCCACTTTACCATCTATAACATAAAATCCATTGTTATCTAACATATCTTGAATTACAGCTGTTCTTTCCAGCATTTTTTCAAGTTCTTCTGGAGACACCTCTCCCATTTTCCCATAAAGTTCATTCATTTCTGCTTCTGCATCAAAAAGATATTTAAAAGCACCTCTTAATACGTCCCTTATGGTCATTCCCTTTTCCAAAACTGCATGTTGATCCATATATCCAACTCTAACATTGTTAGACCATATAACTTGACCTTCATCTGGCATTAATTTGCCTGTAATTATATTCATAAAGGTAGATTTACCTTCTCCATTTGCTCCTATAAGCCCTATATGTTCTCCTTTTAAAAGTCTAAAAGAAACATTTTCAAATATAGCTCTATCACCAAAGCCATGACTAATATTTTTAACTGTAAGTATGCTCATTTTCTCTCTCCTTAAAATTCAATATAGGCACAATTTATAGTTTAAAATATAAGCCTATATGATGTCAAAAAAAAGTTGTGAATTTAACATTAAGGTTATATAAAAATTTTCATTGTGATATACTACTAACATCTTATTTTTTAGGAGGACAAAGGATGAACTGTAAATTTTATTTGGATAAAGGTCGTGGAAAAAGAGCCTTAAGTGGCCATCCATGGATTTTTGCTACAGAGATAAATGGTTATGATGGAGAATATACTAATGGTAATATTGTTGAAGTCTATACTGCTGACAATACTTTTATAGGAAAAGGGTACATAAACGATGCATCTCAAATTGCTATAAGAATAATGACTAGAGATATAAATGAAGAAATTGATAAAGATTTCTTTAGAAGAAGATTAAAAGATGCTTGGGAATATAGAAAAAAAGTCATAGATACATCCTCTTGCAGATTTATTTTTGGTGAAGCTGATTTTATGCCTGGAATGGTTATAGACAAATTTGAAGATATATATGTAATTCAATCTTTATCACTTGGAATTGATAGGTACAAGCAGATTATTACAGATATATTAGTTGAGGAATATAATGCAAGGGGAGTTTATGAAAGAAGTGATGCCGCTGTTAGATTAAAAGAAGGCATGGAGCAAACTAAAGGGTTTTTAAGTGGAACTTTTGACACTATGATAACCATTGAAGAAAATGGTGTTAAGTATTATGTAGACATAGAAAATGGTCAAAAAACAGGATTCTTTTTAGACCAGAAAGAAAATAGAAAAGCAATACATAAAATTTGTAAGGATTCAGAAGTTTTAGATGTATTTACTCATACTGGTTCTTTTGCTTTAAATGCTGGAATTGCTGGAGCTAAAAGTGTATTAGGTATAGATATATCTCAACATGCAGTAGACTTCTGTAGAAAAAATTCAGAACTTAATAATCTTCAAGATACAGTTAAATTTGAATGTCATGATGCCTTTGATGTATTAAAAGAATTTAACTACAGCGGAAGAGAATTTGATGTTGTTATATTAGATCCTCCTGCTTTTACAAAATCAAGAGAAACTATAAAAAACGCTAAAAAAGGATATAAAAAAATAAATTATAGAGGAATAAAATTAGTAAAAAAAGGTGGCTATCTTGTAACTGCTTCATGCTCCCATTTTATGAGTCCAGAACTATTTAAAGAAGCCATATATGAAGCTGCAAGAGATGCAGGAAGGATGCTTAGACAGGTAGAATTTAAAACTCAAGCACCAGATCATCCTATACTATGGACAGATAATGAAGAATCTTATTATTTAAAATTCTTTATATTTCAAGTTATATAATAAAACCGTGACTAAATGTCACGATTTTATTTTTTATCATCTATTTTAGCTGACGTATAATCTCTAAGATTATAATAGTTTGGTATCTCACTAGAAAACTCTGAAGAAAATTCATTATGTCTATTGTGTTCTCTATTACTTTGTGCTTCTATATATCCTTGTTCTTTTCCTAAATTGAAAGCCCTTTCTAAATCTTCTTGAGTAAAAAGCTTTTTCATATTAACACCTCTTAACTTCTAAATATTAGTTAAAAATAGCTTTCCTAAAAATTCTCCTTAATATGCATTTATATAATTGAGAATTGATGATTGGTAACAAATAATTATGAATACTTCCCTCACAAAAAGTGTTGACCTTATATTCATATATAAGTTATTAATTACTTAATCTTAAGAAAAGTTATTTACAAATATCTTAAAGTTAAATGATAACTTCTATTAAACTTCACATTAATTATAAATTTCGACATATATTAAACAGATTTATAACCTTATTTGTAAGAATAAATTTGTTTACTTTTAGTAATATTAATGTGAGAATATACATATAGTAAATATTTGGAAATAAAAGAGGTGATTTTCTTGAAAAAAATATCTACCTTTAGATTTATTCAAATTTTTATATTCTTCCCTCTCCTAATTGTATTAGCAACTTATAATATGAGCGAAAAGGAACAAATAACATTCATATCCCTTTTTACCCTCTACACAGCAATTTATGAAGTTCTGCTCCTAAAAAAAAGGCATAATAAAGCCCCAAAATAAAATTAATTAGTTTGGGGCAATTTAACAATTAAGAATTAATTAAATAAGTTTCTTTATATCATATATTTATTTTACCATCTTTATATTCTGGTACTATGTGAATTAAGTCCTTAGATAGACAATAGTCTAAATCTTCTTTTAAACCTAGTTCTAGTATTCTTTTATAGTGAGAAGCATTTTTTACAAAAGAAAATATATCTTTATTGCTGCTGTATACATAATTTGAAGTCACTGCTATATCTGTAAGTTCTGTTTCTGCTCCTCTTTTTATTAAGTCTATTATATAGCCACTAGTTATAAAATCATCCATGGAAAACTGTCCATAAGTACCAGCATTTATAAATACTACATCTTTATTTAGCTCTATTAACTTATCTGCAACAGCCTTACCATTTATCATAGAAGCTATAAATATTCTATCTGCACCTTTTACATTTTTTATAGCCTTAGTGCCATTGGTTGTAGTCATAACTAATGTTTTTCCTTGAATATTCTCTCTCGTATAATCAAGTGGAGAATTGGAATAATCAAATCCTTCTATCTTAAGAGCATTTCTCTCTCCTCCTAATATATACTTTTCTCTATTATCCTTAACAATTTCTCTAGCTTCTTCTACATGGGATACAGGTATAACTTCCGTACATCCATTATTTAATGCTGTAACCATTACTGAAGTAGCTCTAAGAACATCAATAACAACAACAACTTTATCTTTAGTTTTTTCTTCTTTAATGTCACTAGCAGAAATTATTACATCAATATTCATAAGATTTCCCCCTTAAAATTTATCCCTTGATATAAATTTTCATCTTCTAACCTTTTATCTATAGCATTTAAAACTTCCCATTTTTTTAGGCTCCACATAGGTCCTATTAATAAATCTCTAGGTGCATCTCCAGTTAATCTATGTATTACCATATCTTCAGGAAGCAATGTTATTGCCTCACATATTAAATCTATATATTCTTCCATATCCATGAGTTTTAAATTTCCACTCTTATAAAACTTTTCTAGCGGGGTGTTTTTCATAAGGTGAAGAAGGTGTATTTTTACTCCTTGAACATCACTATGAGCTACATAATTTATTGTATTTATCATGTCTTTCTTATTCTCACCAGGTAATCCAAAAATTATATGTGTTACTACATCTATATTTCTTTTTCTTAAATTTCTAATGCTTTCCTCAAAAACAGAAAGTTCATATCCCCTATTAATAAGTTTTGCAGTTTTATCCTTTGAAGTTTGAAGTCCTAATTCTACCCATGTATAAACTTTACTTGAATACTCTTCAATTAAATCTAAAACATCTTCACCTAAACAATCTGGTCTTGTAGCAATGGCTAACGCTACTACATCTTGCTGGTTTATTGCTTCTTCATACTTTTCTCTTAAAATATCAACAGAAGCATAGGTATTAGTATAGGCTTGAAAATAAGCTATATACTTTCCATCTTTCCACTTCTTATTCATCATAATTTTTATATCTTCAAACTGCTTAGATATAGAAAAACACCTATCCCCTGCAAAATCACCTGAACCTCTTTCCGAACAAAACACACATCCGCCTTTACTTATAGTACCATCTCTATTTGGACAAGAGAAACCTGCATCTAAAGATATTTTAAATACCTTTTCACCAAATTTTTCTCTCAAGAAATAGTTTAAATTATGATATCTTTTTCCATTCCAGTTCTTTGTCATAGCATATTCCTTCCTAAGCATATTGTTTTACCATATATCATTAATAATATCTAAATTATAACGCAAAATACATACAAATAGTATTATTTATGTATTAAATAAAAATTAATGAGTTAAATATCACTGTTCTCTGCTACGTTAATTAATTCTAAATTTTCTAGTTAATACTAGGGAATGTTCATAATTTTGTATTGTGAATTAATTTCACCCCTGGAAAGCAGCACGAAGCCCGTAAGGGTTGCTCTGGGGTGCAGTATAATTGAGAACTAGAACTAGTGATACAATACCAATATTATGGAGATAACCAATGTTCCTAAATTATCATTAAATTTAGATATGGTATATCTATAACTAAAATCACCTTTAGAAACTTTAAATATTTTTTAGGTCTCTAAAGGTGATTTTTTATAATAATATTAATATTTTATTTTCCTGCCACTGATATATTCTTTAATAATATTGCTTTTGGTCCGCAGAAACTTCCATTTGTCTCAATCTCAGAAGATAGATACATATCTCTTTGTGCATTTTTTATATTTCCTGATATAGAACCGCCTGTCATAGGAATTACCTTATCCCCATCTACATACAGTGCAATTCTTATCTCTCCTCCAAAATCTCCTGTTAAACTATCCATTTGAAAATCTGAAAATGCTTCTACTATAATACATGGATTGCTTTTCATTTCTTCAAATGTTTTACTTCCACCTTCAACAATGTAATTTTTAAGAATTCCTGTAGGAGCTACATTTAAATAATAACTATTTCTCACATCCCCATGATAATTTATTAATTTACCCTTATCAACTATTTTTATATTTGACAACTTAAAGCCATCTCCATCATAAGGTGAGGATGATGGTGAATTTTCTAATTTATTAGTTAAAGTTATATTTAATAAATCTCCTTTTATGTTATCACCTTGAATTTTATCCCCAATTTTAAATTTTCCCATTTTGTTATACACAGATTTAACATTAGCCTGTGCATAATAGTAAGACATAATTTCTTTTACATTATCACCTTTTAATATTACATTGTACTTTCCTGTTGGCGGTATTTCTTTTGCTTTGGCTTTATATTCTGAAATTTTTAATGCTTCTTCTACTTTATTTTCTATATAAGTTTCATCATAATCAGAGAAGCTAATCATATTATAAAGTTCTACTTCTTCTTCTCCACTCCAATTTGTAATAAATTCTATTTCTGATAAATTACTTATATAACTTACATCTACCCCTTCAGAATTTACAATTCTGGTAAAAATTTTATTTAAAAATATCTCAGAAGAATTTATCCATCCATCTTTTTTATTATCATTTTTATAAAGGGAATCTTTTAATTTCATTATCCACTTAATTCTGTCTCCTTCATTAAATTTTGAAGGCATAGTTATAGTTTCATTTTTAGCTCCACTGACTAATGGATAATACTTATTTTTCACAAATTTTGCTGCACAACTGGCATCTTTTATAGCTTTTCTTATCTCTTCATCTGTCATTGTAGTGTATATATTTACTGATGAATCTCCTTTAAATTTTTCTCCATTCTCTTCAAAATCCACATACACCACAACTGTAAACTTGTCCACTTCTTTGTTTCTATTCATGTCCAATTGTTTTTTTATAAAAAACATTTCTTCGCTAATTATTTTCTTTTCTATTATTTTATATCCACTTATATCAAACTCTTTTAATATGGAAACTATATTTTCTAACATTATCCTAACCTCACTCTCGCCTTAATGTATGGACCTCCAGAAGAAACTTTTACATATTCTTTATATCCCTTACCACAAGCACCGCTTCCTTCTAGGTTTATTTCATCAGAAACCATAGATATAGATTTTAATAAGTCTGGTACATATCCAGTTAAAACGATTGGTGAAAATATTTTTCCTGTAAGTTTTCCATCTTTTATTTCATATGCAAAATTCACCATACATTGAATTCCCCAACTTCTAGGGTCTTCCATTCCACTCATAGGCACATCTAATAAAAAACCATAATTTATAGATTTTATCATTTCATCTACAGTACAATAACCTTTTTCAAAAAAAGTATTAGTCATTCGTGAATAAGCCTTTCTTTCAAAGGATTCCCTTTTTCCATTGCCTGTAGGTTTTGAACCTAATTTTACTGCTGATAAAGTATCAGATATTCCACATTTTAATACACCTTTATCAATAATAACTGTATCTTGCCCTAACACTCCTTCATCGTCAAATAGATAAGAAGACATGTGTCTTTCAGATGATGCTCCATCACGCATTGTTACCAGTGGTGATGCAATATGATGTCCCATATATTCTTTAGCTTTTGCTCTTTCTTTTAAAAACATGTCCATTTCTACGCCATGACCAAAAGCTTCATGAGCAATTAATCCTGATACATCTGGTGAACAAATTACTTCATACATTCCTGGAACTATAGGCTCAGATTCTAAGGCTTTTAAAGCTGTATCTACAGTTTCCTTTATTGAGTCTTTCATTTCATCTATAATCTCTACACCTTTTAATCCTGAAAAAACTTTATAATTGAATTTAGTATCTTCTTCATTACTAGTTATACATTGAATTATGCCTTCACTCCATAGATAACTTTGTTCTAAATCTTTTTTATTTGATATAAATATTTTATTTACATGAAGATAGTTATACATTACTATCACATTTAAAATTTTGTTGCTAATACCCATTGCTTTTTTATTTATATCCATAATTTTATTTAATATCTCTTCATCACTACCAGCTTTAGGATAAACTCCCATTTTGTCCTTGAAAGATTTTGTTATTTCTTCTTCATCTATTACTGGATAAGAATTAACCTCACACTCATCAAATAAGGATATATATTTTTTCACCTTTTCGTTTATTTCTTTTGCAAGCTCCTCTACATTTTCCTTTGATATATAATCAAAGGAAAATTCTGAATAATTAATTCCATTATATATCCTTAAAACAAACCCTCTTTCATTCCAATCAGAATTTTCTATAGAGGTTTCAGTTCTTAAAGAACTATATTTTTTCCCAAAACAATCTGTTCCCAATACAGATACATATTTATATTCTTTTGATAAAATCTCTATAAGTTTCCTTATAGGTTTTTTTGATTCTATAAGAAAATTTGATAATTCTAATTCCATAAATTACACCCCTTTTTTATCTAAAATCCGTATTAAAATACTATGCTAGAATGTTTTTACTTATTATTATAACACTAAAATTACTATAATTTTGAATTTAATATAATATAAAACTTTTTATTTACTCTTATACTTCCTATAATAAACAATTAATATCTCTATTTAGT
>NZ_JACSQB010000039.1 GCF_014836835.1 Clostridium faecium
GCCTTAAGGCGCAATGCTGGTAAAATGTCCTTATAGGACGATAGAAATACCACCAGCTAAGCTGGTGGATTCTTATTTTTGTTCAGTTGAATTTAAGTTATATGTGTGCTTATTAATTCCATTTAACATTGATTTATGTGAATTAAAATGAACCGTCCCTTAAAAATTGTTTGATGTTGATTTATGTAAATTAAAATGAACCGTCCCCGTATCTTACAGATATGTAAGAGTTCTGTGATATGAGTAAGAGAATAGTTATTGTTATGAGAAAGCTAAAAAAATATAATATAGTTGTGGTTAGGGCAGTTAAGAAAGAGGATGTCGTGCCAAGGAATGTTTTTATAGATGTAAATTTATATTGAAGATAAAGTTAAAGAGAGGGATTTAATGTGGAAATACTAAAGGTTGAAAATTTATCAAAAATTTATGGGGATGGTAATAATAAAGTTGAGGCTCTTAAAAATGTATCTTTTTCTATAAATAGAGGAGAGTTTACTGCAATAGTAGGGGCTTCTGGTTCAGGAAAAAGTACATTACTTCATATGCTAGGAGGACTTGATAGACCAACTTCTGGCAAGGTTTATTTAGATGGAGAGGATATATATAAATTAAATGAAGAAAAGTTAGCTATATTTAGAAGAAGAAATATAGGATTTGTATTTCAATTTTTTAATTTGATACCGGTTTTAGATGTAGAGGAGAATATATCATTACCAGCGTTGCTTGATAAAGAGAAGATTGATGAAACTTATTTAGATGGATTGTTATGGATGCTTGGATTAAATGAAAGAAAAAATCACTTACCTTCAGAATTATCTGGAGGGCAGCAGCAAAGAGTTTCTATAGGAAGAGCATTGGTAAATAAGCCCTCTATAATTCTTGCAGATGAGCCTACTGGAAATTTAGATAGTAAAAATAGCAAAGAGGTAATAGAGCTTTTAAAACTTTCTTCTAAAAAATATAATCAAACATTAATAGTTATAACTCATGATATGGGAATAGCAGAACAAGCAGATAGAGTAATAACTATAGCAGATGGTGAGCTGAAATCTGATGAAAGAATTGGATAGAAGGAGGAAGTATTATGAAAAGCTATAAGGATATAACTAATAAATATTTAAAACATAATAAAAAGAGAAGTATATTAACAATTTGTGGAATAATACTTTCTGTAGCACTTATTACTTCTATAGGTTTATTTATAAAAAGTATGCAAAACACTTTTGTTCAAGATGCTATAGAGGGAGCTGGTTCATTTCATATTGCTATTACTAATTTAAATGATAGTGATTACAATAAAATTAAAAATAATCCTAAAATAGAAAAGGTTGGACTTAGAGAGCCTTGGGATAAGATTCCTTTAAAATCATCAAAAAGTATAGAGTTATTTAAACTTGATAAAAATGCTTTAGAGCTTTTACCTTATAAAGTTATTGA
Organism: Clostridium faecium; assembly: GCF_014836835.1. Taxonomy (GTDB): domain Bacteria; phylum Bacillota; class Clostridia; order Clostridiales; family Clostridiaceae; genus Clostridium_J; species Clostridium_J faecium. Next base: position 1,438 of record NZ_JACSQB010000039.1, read on the forward strand.
GGGAGAAATTCCAAAAGCAGATGGAGAAATAGCTTTAGAAAGTTGGGTATTAAATTATATTGATAATACTCCTAAAATAGGAGACACTATAAAATTACAACTTAAAAATGGAAATTTAGAGGAATTTAAGATTACAGGATTAATTAAAAATAATTCATATAGTCAATTTAATGGAGTATCTAAAGGAATTGTATATTCCAATAAATTTAATATGGAAAAAGCCCAAATGTTTGCAACTATATGTAAAAAGGCAGATATTTCCGATACAGTAGAAGAATTAAGAGGGACATTTAAAACTATATCAACTAATGAAGATTTATTAAGACTTTTAGGTGAAGGAGAAAACCAGTCTATAAATAAAAGTTTAATGAGTATAGCTAGAATAATAATTACCATAGTAATAATAGCAACAATAGCAGTTGTATACAATTCATTTCAAATAAGTGTAGTTGAGAGAATAAAACAATTTGGACTTTTAAGAGCTGTTGGTGCAACTCCAAAACAAATAAAGAAAATAGTATTAAGGGAAGCTACTTTAATAAGTTTAATAGGAGTTCCACTGGGAATTTTATGTGGCATATTTGCCATGTGGGCTATAGATCAGATATTTAAAATTATATCTAGTAGCGCTTTTGGCTCTTTAGATATGGTTTTATCTTATGAAATATTAGCTTTAAGTGCAGTAGTTGGATTAATTTCAATATATATATCAGCATTAATACCAGCAAAATTTGCAGGAACAATATCTCCTCTAATAGCAATTAGTAGCAGAGTTTCTATAACAAAAGAAAAAATAAAGAAAAATAGAGGTAAATTAGCAAAGAAATTATTGAATATAAATGGATTAATGGCTTTTAAAAATATAAAAAGAAATAAAAAAAGATTTAGAATTACAGTATTTTCTATGATAATAAGTGTTACATTATTTATATTTTTCACTTCTTTTATAAATATGACCATTAATTTTACACCACATAAATCAGAAGATGAAAAAAATAATTTTGAAATTCTAAGTTTATTAGATAATAATCTCTTTTTAATAGATGGAAAAAGTACTATAACTGAAGATATAATAAGTAAAATAAAAAATAATAATGAAGTTAAAAAGTTATATGTAGACTATGAAAATTATGTGTCAAGGGCAGTAATTTCAGGTGATAAAAAGGAAAAGATAATAACTGAAATTGCACCAGGTATATATAATAAAACAAATTTTAATGGAGAAGAAATGACTTCATTAAATATTCTCTTTGATGTATATGATGACATAAAACTTAAAAATACTGAAAGTTATATAACCAGCGGTAAAATAGATAAAGAAAAAATGAGTAAAGAAAATGGTGTTATACTTATAAAGAATCAAATGCTTAGAGGAACAGATAAATATTACGAACTTCCTCTTACTAATTTAAAAGTTGGAGACAGTTTCTATATTTATAAGAATGGATCTATTATCAATATGAAAAATCTAGAAAATAACAGTAAAATAAATAATTTTAATAAAAATGATATGGTAAAAGTTAAAGTGTCTGCAATAGTAGATTATGCACCATATCCCCTTTATGGGAACTCAGACTATTTAAAAATAATAGCTTCAAAAGATGTGATGAAAAATATATATAATGTGGATGTAGAAAAAATTCCGTATAAATCTGCAGGAATAATATTAAAAGATGAAAATAAGGAAAGTGAATTTGAAAAATGGCTTCAATCTTTAGGAGATATGAATGGAATAAATGTTATAAATAATGTTAAAGAAGCAGAAGAGATGAGAGCTAATAATCTTCAAATAAATATATTATTATACGGATTTGTAGCAGTAGTATCTCTAATTGGAGTGGTAAACATAGTAAACACTATAACTACTAATTTGATTTTAAGAAGAAAAGAAATTGCATCATTAAGTGCATTAGGAATGACTTATAAAAATATAAGATCAATGATTTTAACAGAGGGAATTCTCTATGGTGTATATGGAGCCTTTTTTGGTGCTATTGTTGGAACAATATTATCATATTTTATGGCTTCTTCAATGATAGGTATAATGGGATTTAAATGGGGAATTCCTTGGAAAACTATAAGCATTGCCTTTGCGGCATCTATATTTATAGGCATTATAGCAGTAATAAAACCTTTAAATAGAATTAAAAAAGAAAATATTATTGAAGTAATAAGAGAAGAACAATAGATTAATTTAATAGATTATCAATTTTAAAAGCTCTGTAGCGAAAAGTATCGGAGCTTTGTTTTTTAGGTAATTTTATATAATAATTTTATAAAGATATATAGGGGGATAAGATTTATGAATAGAATACTTTTAGTGGAAGATGACGAAGGATTAGCTTTAGGTATTGAATTTACACTTAAAGATGAAGGCTTTGATGTTATTAGAGCAGAAGATGTAGAAGGAGCTTTAAAAATTTTTAATGAAAATGAATTTGATGTGATTATATTAGATGTAATGCTTCCAGATGGAAGTGGTTATGATGTGTGTAAATATATAAGAAACACAAGTGAGGTTCCTATAATATTTTTAACTGCTTGCGATGATGAGGTAAACATTGTTTTAGGATTAGATATCGGTGCAGATGATTACATAGTTAAACCATTTAAAGTTAAAGAGCTTATTTCAAGAATTAAGGCTATTCAAAGAAGATTTAGAAGGGAAGTTCATAAAAAACATATATTTAAATCTAAAGATATAATTTTAGATACAGAAACTGCAAAGGTTGAGAAAAGGGGAGAAGAAATAATACTTTCATCACAAGAATATAAACTCATTTTAAATTTTATGATGAATGCTGAAAAGCTGATGAGCAGAGAAGAGATATTAAACAAATTGATAGAAGGCTCTGGGGCGTATTTTGATACTAATACTCTTTCAGTGTATATAAAAAGAATAAGAGAGAAAATAGAAGATGATTCTTCAAATCCTGAATATATAAAAACTAGAAGAGGGCTTGGATATGAGTGGAGCATGAAAGTTGAAGGGAAGCAATAGTTATGACTAAATATTTTACTAATCCAGAATTAAAGAGAAGTTCATTAATTGCTTTAGTGATGACTTTTATTATACTAGTTACTTCTTTTTTTATAATAAATAGAAGCTATAATAGGATAAAAATTGATTATACAAAAAGCACAATGGCTTTAGCAGGTGAAATAATTAAAAATCATCCAGAATTAGCAGATGAGATAATTCCTATGATAACAAAAGGACCAGATGAAACTAGTATAGAAATAGGAAAGAAAGCATTAAGTGAATATGGTTTTAGCGAAAAGCTAGATATAAAATTTATACCGTCCATGAATAATAGTTATACTATGGCTTTAAAATCTATAATCAGTTGTTTAATAATATTTTTTGTGATTTTATTTTTACAAAATTCCATTCAATATATAAGAATTTATAAAAGACTTGAGATGCTTATAATGGCTGCAGAAAATATAGTAGATTATAATTTTGATGTTGGAATTTATGAAAATGCAGAAGGGACTTTTGCAAAACTTGCTTATTCCTTCAATAATATGAGAGTAATTATAAGAAACAATTTCTTAGCTATGCAGAAAGAAAAAAATTTTCTAGTAGACATACTCTCAGACATTTCCCACCAGCTTAAAACACCTATATCATCTTTAATAATATATAATGACATACTTTTAAATAGGAATTTGGATGATGAGAAGAGAAAAGATTTTTTAGAAAATAGCGGGAAACAATTAAATAGAATTGAATGGCTTGTAAAAAGTTTGCTTAAAGTTGCTAAATTAGATGCTGGGGTAATAAAGTTTGAAAAGAATAATTATGATATAAATGAAACTGTGCTAGAGGCAGTTGAAGCACTTCAAGGCAAAGCAGAGGAGGAAAAAATAAACCTCATATTTCATAAAAAAGGTTCTCCAATTATTATGGCACATGATTCAAACTGGCTTAGTGAAGCAATTATAAATATAGTTAAAAATTCATTAGAGCATACAAAGAATAATGGAAAAGTAGAGGTCTTTACAGAAAAAACACCAGTATGTATTAGAATTATTATAAAGGATAATGGAGAAGGAATTCCTAAGGAAGATATACATAATATATTTAAAAGATTTTATAAAGGGAAAAGGAGTAAGAAAACAGAATCTGTAGGAATTGGACTAGCTCTTTCTAAAGCTATAGTAGAAAGTCATGATGGAATGATTGAAGTTAAAAGCAAAGTTAAAGAGGGGACTATTTTTACCATCACTTTTTTAGCTGTTAATTCAAATTTAGAGATGACATAAAATATATTTTAAAATTACAGGAGAGAATTAAAGGGGATATTATGAACATAGGATTGATAAGATACTTTAAAGTAGATTGTATTTATATACAAAATAGTTAATAGGATTAGAGCAAGTTAAAAATAGTAGAGTGTGCATTTTACCACACTCTATTTAATTTGTTAATAGTAAATAATTAACAAATTAAATAGAGTTATTTCTTATATATGTATTTAATGTTAATTTGATAGCTTAACCTATTTACGGATTGACTTACATAAAAAGCAATGGTATAATTTACCATAAACTTAATTCTATTAAATTTGTATAGTTTTAAGGAGATAGAACAGGTAATTTACTTTCAAGGAGGAGTTTTTATGAAAATTAAGCACCTTATGTCAAGTGTAGGATTAGCGTTAAGTATTGTTTTAATGTAAAATTTTCCAGTTTTTGCACAAGAAAATGTGCTAAACAATGATAATCAAAAGAAGAATATTGTTACTATGGTTTCTGAAGTAGGAGATTCAGAAACAATTGTAAGTGAAGTTTTAACTTTTGACGAAGTTGTTCAAGCAATAGCTAAGGATAATAATATTTCCTTAAGTGAAGCAGCGTATCATGTTGAGTCAAATTACTCCATGAATAATGCACAAATGGCAGCAGCATATAGTCCAGCTACACTAGCTATGTTAGCTAGGGCAGGCACATATAGAACAATAGCTACACCTTTTGAAGTTACGGCTGGATATAAGCCTAAGGTAACTTTTTATTGCCAAATAGATGAGTATTCAGGTAGTAATTTTAGAGCAATAGTTAAAATATTAAATATAGGAATGGATAGGAGCTCCAATGGTTTTTCAAAACAATTTGGTGGAACTGTTTATGCTAATTTGGAAACTGAGAAGAGAATATATTGGAATGTAAATGGAGACTTTTATGATAATGGTTCTACCAGTGTGCAGGGTGGAGTTAATATTGGGATTGGTCAAAATAGTTCAGTAAATTTTTCATTATCATATTCATCTAATCATTATAAATATGCTAATGTGGAAGGATATTCATACTTTTAATTTTTATAATTAAGATAAATAAGATTGGAGAAGTTAAATGAAGATAGATTCAAAAAAAGCTATTTTGTGCATTATTGGCTGTATTTTAGGTGTTTTAATTATATTAACTCCAATAATAATTACAGGTCGTTTATATGATGAAAGTAAGATATTAGGAGGACTTCTTGTTAGTGAATTCGTTATGAGAACTTTATCATTAATTATTGGATTTGGAGTTATTTATGATGCAATTAAAGTGTATTTTAAAGAAAGCTAATTCTTTAAGTTCTATGTGAGATAGTAAAATCAGCTTTGTCACTACAAGTGTTGAATTTAGTATTAAAATAGGTATAAATTCTTGATATAACTAAGTTTATACCTATTTTTGTGGATATCTTCCCATTAAACGGGTATAGCTTAATGATATTTGAATTAGCTTATATTTTCAATATAATATTCATGAGAGGATACATATCCATTGAGAAATGTATCCTCTCATTTATAAGTGATAATCTATAATTTCTTATTCCAAGAATCTTTTAGTGGTACTATTCTATTAAATACCAGATTTTTATCAGAGCTATATTTTTTATCTACACAAAAGTATCCATGTCTAATAAATTGATATTTGCTTTCTATAGGTGCATTATTTAAAGAAGACTCTAATATACAATTTTTAAGTTTTATTAAGGAAGTTGGATTTATTCTTTCCTCCCAAGATTTTGAGTTGTCCTTTAATAACTCTTCATCAGAAATCAATTTATCATAAAGATGTACCTCTGCCTTAATTCCATGATTAGCTGATACCCAATGAATTGTTCCTTTAACCTTTCTACCAGTAAATCCAGAACCGCTTTTAGTTTCAGGATCATAGCTGCAAAGTAGTTCTGTTATTTCACCAGTAGATGGGTCTTTAATTATACCTTCACATTTTATAAAATAGGCTCCTTTTAATCGTACTTCCTTCCCAGGAGATAATCTGCGGAATCCCTTAATTGGATTTTCCATGAAATCCTCTCTTTCAATATATAAAGTTTTTGAGAAAGGTACTAATCTAGCTCCTAGCGATGGATTTTCACTATTATTTTCAATTTCTAAATATTCTACTTTATTTTCATCATAGTTAGTTATAGTAACTTTTAGTGGATTTAAAACTCCCATAACACAATTCACTTTAGATTTTAAATCTTGACGTAAAGTGTGTTCTAGCAAAGAGATATCAATGATACTTTCATTTCTAAATACACCTATTTGTGATAGAAAATCCTTTATACTTTCAGGTGTAATTCCTCTGCGGCGTAATCCTTTAAGGGTAGGTAATCTTGGATCATCCCATCCATCTACATAACCACCAAATACCAGTTCTCTTAAATATCTTTTGCTAGTTACAACTCCTGTTAAATTTAATCTTCCAAACTCTCTTTGTTTTGGAGGTTCTTTTATGTCAAGTTCTTTTAAGAACCATTCATACAAGGGTCTATGGTTCTTAAATTCAATGGAACAAAGAGAATGCGTAACGCCTTCTATAGCATCTTGTAGTGGATGAGCAAAATCATACATAGGATAGATACACCATTTATCGCCAGTTCTATAGTGATGAGCAAAATTTATTCTGTATATTACAGGATCTCTAAGATTTATATTTGGTGAAGCCATATCTATTTTAGCTCTTAAAACCTTTGAAGCGGTAGGAAATTCACCATTCTTCATCCTTTCAAATAAATCAAGGTTTTCTTCTATAGTTCTATTTCTATAGGGACTATTTTTTCCAGCTGTAGTTAGTGTACCCCTATATTCTCTTATTTTTTCTGGAGTTAAATCACAAACATATGCCTTTCCACACTTTATTAACTTAATAGCAAATTCATATATAATATCTGAATAATCAGAACCATAATAAATTCTATCCTCAGGATCAAAGCCAATCCATTTCATATCTTCAATAATAGAGTGCACATATTCCATATCTTCTTTTAGCGGATTAGTATCGTCAAAACGTAAGTTAAATTTTCCACCATATTTATTAGCAATACCATAACTAACGCTAATAGCATATGCATTACCAATGTGAAGGTAGCCATTTGGCTCTGGTGGAAAACGGGTACATATATCTCTTATAAAGCTCCTATTTTTAATATCTTTCTCTACAACTTTATCTATAAAATTTTCAATAATTATATTTTCATTTTTATCTGTTGAGTGACACATTTTAAATCCTCCCTTTTATAAAAAAATAATGACATTAATACATGAAAATAAATAACAAGTCAAAGATGAGACGGCTATTTTGCGTCAGACAAGAAAGCAGGTATTTGGTGCTAGTAGAGCTATCAGCGGGCTCTTCTGACGCAGTATTACACAAAATAGTCTATCATACTGACTTGGTTATTTTTTAAATATGTTTAATAAAAAAACTCTCACCTCCAAGACTTATTAGTCTTGGGGACGAGAGCTACTATCTTCGTGGTGCCACCCCAATTTATTAATATGTTGCCATATTAACCTTATCAGGTACGGTAGTGATTAAAATAATTTTAAGTTAAAATAAAATTAAACTACTTATACCTTAGCTCTGTAACAGGAGCTCCTGTCATAGTCTCCCCTTGAGGTAATTTTTACATTACTTAAAGGATCGGTATGAAGCTCAGAGGCTTGTTTCGATAGGGCATCTAAGGATGCTAAACTTTTCTTTGCCTTTTTTCAGCTACCAAGACTCTCTGTAAAAGAAATAATTTATCTACTCTTCTCATCATTGCTTTATTATAGTATGTATTTTTTAACATATTTTATACTATTCAAAGTAATCTGTCAATGATACAAGGTTAGGCAATTGAGAATTAAAATTTAATCCATTTATAACACTATCTTTTTTATCATTATCAGTGATACCGGCTCTAAAAATAACAGATAAGGGTTTATTTGATGTTACTAAATTTAAGTTTATAAAAGCAGCTGAATAGTTTATATTAAAAAAGCTTCCCATAAAACATGGGAAGCTTTAGGCTTATTTGTATTGAAATTCGCCTTTAGGAGTGATGTTGAAGAAGTCTGCATATCCTATATTAAATATGCTTTTATTAATATTTTTTATGCTAATTTTTTCACTTATCAATTTTGTATATACGCCTGTATAAGAGATATCTCCTTGAAATATAGCACCGTAAATAATGCCATCTTTCTCTATTATCTTTTTATAAACTTTTCCATCATCATATAGGTGAACATTAAAACTATCATCTTGTGGGTTAGGTACTCCTATTGATACTGTGTCAATTCCAAAGAAATTCATAGAGTTTTTAAATCCAAAAAGACTATCTATTTCTTTTTCTCTATTTGCCATATTATGTGCTGCAACTATTCCTTGTTTTACAGCTAATGGCCATATACCTGGTTTTCCTGCACATACATCACCAGCAGCATAAATATTAACTTCTTTGGTTTCACATTTAGAATTTACGATTATTCCTCTATCAAATTCAATATTGGTATTACCAATAAAGTCTGCATTTGCTTTAACTCCTGCTGCAACTATTGCCATATCAGCATCTATTACAGTGCCATCCTCTAATAATAATCCTTTTAAATTACCCTTTTCATCTAATAATGCACTTTTAGCAAGATGATCAGTGAATATGGTTGCACCTCTTTTTTGTAATTCTAGTTCATAGGTTTTTGCAGTTTTTTCATCTAATTGAAGTGGCAGTATGTTTTTACCCATTTCTACTATGAAGACTCTAATTCCTCTTTCTAATAATTCTGTTGCCATATCAATTCCTATAAGGCCGCCACCTATAACCACAGCAGCTTTAGAAGTAAGAGAAGCTTTATCAATAGCTATTGAATCTTCTAAATTTCTTAGAGTAAATACATTTTTAGCTTCTCTTAGGTTTTCTACAGGAGGAATGACAGCAGAAGAACCTGTTGCTATTAGGAGTTTATCATATTCAATTGAAGAGCCATTATCAAGGAATACTCTAGATATTCTAGTATTAATACTAGATGCTGAAACTCCTTTTATCCAATTGATATTATTCTTTTGAAAAAAATCTTTTTCAATAAAAGAAAGACTATCTATATCTCTTTTTTTACTTACATATAGGTGAAGCATACATCTTGAATATACATTTTTATCTTTAGAGACAATAGTAATCTCACCTGTTTTATCTAGGCTGCGTAATGTTTTAGCAGCATTAATACCAGCAGCGCTGGCACCTAATATTACATAATTCATTAACTGTTCACCTCCACTAAATAAATTGCTTCAGTAGGACAGCTTTCTACACATCTAGGAGTTCCTCTATCTTTACACATATCACATTTAACTATGACTTTTTTAGTGTTTTTATCAGGTTTTAGAACTCCATATGGACATGACATAACACACATAAAACAAGAAGCACATTTATTTTCATCATAGCTTACTATACCTAAATTTTCATCTTTAGTCATAGCACCACTCATGCATGTAAACACACATTCAGGTTCACTGCAATGGCGGCATATAATAGGCGCAGGACTTAAACTTTCATTAAGTTCTATATGATTTCTGCTTTCATTAGATGTATCATTTAAATCAAGATCATAAAGAGATTTTCCATTTTTGTTGTGTTCTGCCATACATCCTAAAACACAGCTAAGACAAGCCATACATTTGTTTTTGTCTATCATTATTCTTTTCAACTTTATGGCCTCCTTTTAAATATTAAGTGCGCTTCTTTTGCTAAGTATTATTTCTTCAAGTTTATCAGCTGTACTTAATACATCATCATCTAATATTAATTTTCCGCCAGTTAATCCAACTAAAATTTCAGTTAATACTTTTGTAACTATGGTACTACCTGTAATAAAAGGTGGTTTTGCTAAATGAAGAGGAAGTCCTAATGCAAGCCCAAAAGCACCATCTGCTAAAGCTTGTTCTTCTAACCATTGTGGTGCAGATAGAACTAATGGTAGTTTTGGTAAATCAACATTAAGAAGTTTAGCTAGTTCAGTAGCTACAGCTTCAAGTCTTCCAATAGCAAGGCATGGACCAAAATTTAATACTGGTGGTATTCCTAAGCTTTCACATACTTCTCTCAAATTGTTTCCTGCAAATTTTGCAGCACTTGGAGACATTAAACCTACATTTTCAAGTCCGCCGCTTGAACATCCAGCAGAAAGAACTAAGATATCTCTTTTTATTAATTCTTTTGTAAGTTCTACAGTAAATACATCATGACCTCCAGATACAAGGTTTGAACATCCAACAACTCCTGCTACACCTTTTATTTTTCCTTGAGCAATTAAGTTTAATAGAGGTTCAAAAGTACCACCTAAGAAATTCTTAAGGGATGTTTCACTAACTCCAGTTAAAGTATCATCATTTCCGTGATTTTCTGGTAAGTTAAATTTAACTTTAGATCTTCTGTTACTGTAGCTGTTTATTGCTTCATTGATAATATGGTTAGTTATTTTTTTTCTTTCTTCATAAGAATAATTTATGTATTCTGCATTGGATTTTTTAGCTACATCATCAATACAAATCATTTTCACCATTAATTCTTCAGTAATTGGTTCTATTCCTGGGAAAGTACAATTGAATTCTGATACAATTAAGTCAATGGCACCAGTAGAAATTAAAGCTTCACTGGTAAAGTTGTTTCCAGAATGACCAGCAAATACTTCTTTATAGTGTTCTCCTCTTAATTGCAAGTCTTGTCCAACACAGGTTGAACCTACTAATTTAAAGCCTTTAGCACCAACTTCTTTAGCTTTTTCTACAATGCTAGGATTAGAAAGTGTATCTTGTAAATCAGCTATAAATGAATGTTGATGACCTGTAATCATAATATTTATGTAATCAGTGTTTACTACTTTAAAACCTACACTTGCAGATCTTATTTTTGGCTCACCAAGCATTATGTCATTTAATAAATTAGTTAAAACTAAGCCATATAAGCCAGTACTAATCCCTAATCTAAGAGAATGTAAAAGCATATTTACTGGATCACTATTTAGATTAGTAGAAGTTTTTACAATTGCATCAAAAACTTCAGATTTTGCTCCACCAGGAAGAAGTGATAACTCTTGCCAATTTTTAAATCTAGGTTCATAAGCTAATTTTTTTACTAGTTCCATTTTTTCAGATCTAGGTTTATAAAGGTCACTAAGAACTTTTTCTCCTAATAATAGAGCTTTTTCATGTTCATCTTTTCCTTCTATTTCAAACAATTGACAAAGATGATTTAATGTGTCTTTACCTTTGATAACACCTTTGTTTTTACCTGTTTCTTTTAAGTTATTAGCAGTATTCTCCACTACATGAAGATAACAAGCACTACCAGAAGCTACAGCTCTTAAAAAGTTTCTTGCAACTATAGTATCTGCTGTTGCACCGCACACACCTTTTGGAGCATTTGGAGTTATACGACAAGGTCCATTAGCGCAAAGCTTACAACATACACCTTGTAGTCCAAAACCACATTTTATACCTTGTTTTTCCATCCTATGATGAGCAGTATCAAATTTTAATTCTGCTATAAAATTTTCTAGTACTTTGTCTGCAGAATTGCAAGTAGATTTTTTAACATTTATAGACATTTTAAACCCTCCCTATACATATTTATGATAATATGCAAACGTATACCAAAAAGGTACAAGTATATATGATAAAAAATTAGGGGAATACCCCTAATAGTTTCTTATGCACCTAAAACCTATGTTCTTTCATAATTTCTTTAAAATTAATTCTTGATAAATCTTCTACTAATTTTTTTTGAACGGAAAATAATGCGCCATGAATAGCACAATTACTAGGTCCTTTAAAATTACATTTCTTTGGTTCGTATAAACAGCGATTTAAATATATAGGTCCTTCTATTGCTTCTATGACATCCTTTAAAGATATCTCTTCTGGATCTTTATTTAAAGCATAGCCACCATTTATACCCATATAAGATTCAACTATTTTTGCTTCTCTCAGTTTTCTTAGAAGCTTTAATAAAAATCGTAAAGGTATATTTTCTTTTTCAGATATGGTATTAGCGCTTACAATAGTACCTTTCTCCAATTTAGACAAATAAAGTATTACTCTTAAAGCATAATCTGTTTCTTGCGTTAGTCCCATAGCCTTCTCCTTTATTAAAGTTATACCAATCTGGTACGTTTTAAATATATTCTATATTTAATGAAAAGTCAATATAATTAGTTAAATATTTGATAAGTATTTTAAAATAAATATTATGATTATTATCTGTAATAATAATATTGATGGCAACCCAAATTTAAAATACCAATGTTTAGTTTTGTGTCTAAAAATATTCATTCCTAATAGACATCCTAAAGATCCGCCTAATAGTGCTATTAAAAATATGTTTTTTTCAGAAATTCTCCATTTATGATTTTTAGCTTTTCTTTTATCTAAAAACATTATGTAAAATCCTATTAAATTAATTATTATTAAATAAGGTAAAATCAAAATCCTATCCTCCCTTTAAAAAGTATAGTTAACAGCCTAAGATTTAGTAATTTACAGAAAAACTCACAACGATTCATTGTCAGTAGTCTATTTTTAACTATATAAATATAGTATATCAATAAAGATATGTATGGTAAAATTTATTGAATAAATTAAAGGAAATAAATATAATTAATGTAATAAAAGTAAAATACTTTATGTGCCTAGAATAATTAGTTACGATTGTTAATATGAGGGGGGAATATAAGTGATATGTGAAAAATGCGGGGTAGAATTAACAGAAGAAATGGTGAATTCAGGTTTTTGTTATCAATGTGGACAACATATATGTATTCAAGAGGAGATTAAAATATTTAATAAAAAATTAGAAGAAGAAAAACTCAATGAAAAAATGTTGAAAGAAAAAGAATTAAAAGATAAAATAGAAAATTTCCTTATGACTACTGGATACAATTTTGAAGAATATAAAATTATAAGATATAATAAAGTCATTTGTGCAGAAACTGTTATGGGAACTGGTTTTTTTAGTGAGCTTTCAGCAGGACTTTCTGATTTTTTTGGGGTAGAAGATGATGCATTTGCATCTAAATTAGATGAAGCAAGGTGCAGTGCAACTAACAAATTGGTTCATAAAGCTATTAAAGCAGAAGCTAATGCAATTTTAGGTATTGATTTTGATTACGTATTATTTAATAAAAATATGATTTCTGTAATTGTAAATGGCACAGCAGTAACTGTTGAAAAAATATAGAGTTTCTATGTTAATATTTTATTTAAAGGATTAAAAAGAAAAAGTTTTTAAAATAAGTTGACATTTTTAATGATAATGAATATAATCTTATTAAATAAAATATTTTTAATCCAGTGAAGAGGGAGAGTAATTAAATTTAGGTTCGTTAAAGAGAACTAGGGATGGTGGAATCCTAGTAAGAAAGAATTTAATGAATGGGCCTCAGAGGAATAAAGGGAACTCTTTCTAGATAGTACCAGTAATCGTGGGCTGCACGTTATAGCAGATAGAGTATGTTAGTACTTGAAGTTGAGAGGCAGGGTATATGTATAAACTTTTAGTACTTAAGGTATTTTAGATTTATAACTTATGCTTTTTTTATTGTATAGAGTTTTATTTATTTTAAATGTATAAATCTATTATTTCTTAGGTAAAGCAAATTTTTAAATTACGTAGTTATACATATATAGCAATTTAGGTGGTATCGCGGATAATATCTCCGTCCTATTGATTTAGGGCGGAGTTTTTTTATTTTATGTCACTAATTATAAAAAGGAGTTTAGGTGGTGAATAAGATGGTATGAAAGTGTATTTTAAAAAGATACAAAAACAATAAAAATTTTAATAAATTCAATATGTATGAAAAAATACACTATCATATTAGTTAGTTATTTTTTCAATATACTTTAGGAGGAATAAAGATAATGAATATAAAAAAACTAACAATTAATGCATTACTTTTAGCTGTAGGTGCATTATTACATCAAATTACACCTGCATTAGGATTGCCGATGCAGCCAGATTTTGCTTTAGCAATGTTATTTATAATAGTAATGTTAAATAAAGGGGACTATAAAACTTCTTTAGTAACAGGGATAATAACAGGAGTATTTACTGCTATGACAACAAAATTTCCTGGAGGACAAATACCAAATATGTTAGATAAATTGATAACAGTAAATTTCGTATATATACTAATATTTATAATTTCTAAAATTAAGATTTTAAAAAATTTAAGTAAAGAAAAAGAAAATTATATCATAGCTTTAATAATATTTCCCTTAGGAACATTGATGAGCGGAATAGTATTTTTATTATCAGCTCAAGCTATAGTAGGATTACCAGCAGAGTTTATGACATTAATATTAACAATAGTATTACCAGCTACAATTATAAATTTAATAGCTGGAGTATTTCTATACAAAGTGGTAAATTTATCTTTATTAAGAGCTTCTTGTTCTTTAAAAAGATAGGATTATCATCAAAAAATATAAATTTAGAGGTGTTTTTATGAGAAAAGATATAATATTAACAGGAGACAGACCAACAGGAAAATTACATTTAGGTCATTATGTAGGCTCTTTAAAAAATAGAGTTCAATTACAAAATACAGGAGATTATGAAACTTTTTTATTAATTGCAGATTTACAAGCACTTACTGATAATGCAAGAAATCCAGAAAAGATAAGAAATAGTTTGATAGAAGTTGCTTTAGATTATTTAGCTGTTGGCATAGATCCTAAAAAATCTACAATTTGTGTTCAATCACAAATAGCAGAACTACATGAATTAACAACCTATTATTTAAATTTAGTAACAGTGTCTAGATTACAACGTAATCCAACAGTAAAAGAAGAAATTAAACTAAGAAACTTTGAAGCTAGTATACCAGCAGGATTTTTGAATTATCCTGTAAGCCAAGCAGCAGATATTACTGCTTTTAAAGCTAATATAGTTCCAGTAGGAGAGGATCAACTTCCTATGCTTGAACAAACTAGAGAAATTGTAAGAAGTTTTAACTCTATATATGGTGAAGTTTTAGTTGAACCTAAAGCTGTATTACCAAAAATAAATGGTTCTTCTAGATTACCTGGAACAGATGGAAAAGCAAAAATGAGTAAATCTTTAGGAAATGCAATATATCTATCAGATGACGCTGATACTATAAAGAAAAAAGTAATGGGAATGTTTACTGATCCTAATCATATAAGAGTTGAAGATCCAGGTGAAGTAGAAAATAATCCAGTATTTATATATTTGGATGCTTTTGCTCAAGATAAAGCTGCTGTAGAAGAGATGAAAGCTCACTATAGAAGAGGCGGACTTGGAGATGTAAAAATAAAGAAATACTTAAATGAAGTTCTACAAGCTGAGTTATCTCCTATAAGAGAGAGAAGAGAAGAATTACAAAAGGATATCCCTAGTGTATATAAAATATTATATGAAGGAAGCCAAAAAGCAAGAGAAGTGGCAGCTAAAACCCTAAAAGAAGTTAGAGAAGCTATTGGATTAGAATATTTTAACGGAAATATATAAGTATAAATTTTTAGTAATATGAAAATCACAGTTATAAAATCATATTTTTATAACTGTGATTTTATTTTTTAAATATAAAAATGCATTTACTTAATGAAAATAAAGTGATAAAATTTTATTAAACACTGTTTAATAAAATTACGCCGTTCAAAGTTTTATTGGAGGAAAAAATGGGAACCACAGAAAGAAGACAATTAGAGAGAGAAATTATAAAAAAGAAAATATTAGAAGCTGCAAATGCTATATTAGTTAAAGAAGGTTATGAAAATTTATCTATACGAAAAATTGCTAAAAGAATAGAGTATTCACCAGGTATTATTTATCATTATTTTAAGGATAAAGATGAGATAGTAACTTTAATTGTAGAAGAAGGATATGAAAGGATATTAAAGACAATAAGTAAGATTCCTGTAGATATTGAAAATCCAGATAAGTCAATAGTAGAGAGCTTAAAAGCCTATGTTGAACTTATGCTTGAAGCACCAGAGCAGTTTAGAGCAATTGTGATGAACAATGTTGAAGGTATACAGGATAAATTAAATGTACTAGGTGAAGGTATTTCAAAGAAGAGAAAGAGTATAGAATATATGTGTAACTTAGTTTCATTAGGTATTGAAAAGGGCATATTTAGAGAAATGGACATTGAACTTACTGCACAAATTATATGGACATCTACTTATGGACTTATTTCTAGACTAATATTAGAAAAAAATATTCCTAAGAAACAAAAAGACAGGCTTATAGATCATCATTTTCAAATTCTTATTAATGGATTATTAAAATAAAAGGAGATTTAAAAATGAAAACACTTGTTGTATATGAATCTAAGCATGGATGTACAGAAAAATGCGCTATGATTTTAAATAATAAGCTCCAAGGAGAGGTAATAGTCATAAATATAAGAAATCAAGAAATACCCAATATAGAATTTTTTAATAATGTGATTATTGGTGGTTCAATTTATATGGGTAAAATTCAAAATAAAATAAGGAAGTTTTGTTTTGAAAATGTAAATATTTTAAAAAATAAGAAAATTGGACTTTTTATATGCTGTATGAACAAAGAAAATGAAGAGATGCAATTAAAAAGCTCTTTTCCAAAGGAATTATTACTTCATGCATCAGCAATTGGTTATTTTGGCGGAGAATTCATATTGGAAAATATGAATGTGATAGAAAAATTTATAGTAAAAAAATTAGGAAAAACTGATAAAGATATATCAAATATTTCAAAAGAAAATATAGATAAATTTGCAAAGTTAATAAATAATATTTAATTTAGTTATCAACTATTTAGTTACAAATATAGAAATATATTCTCTTGTAGAAGTTGAGGAGCGTGTAAAATGAAAAAATCTTTAAAGATTCTTGCTGGTATAGTAATTGCAATTTTTACAGTTTCAATTGCTGGATTTCTTTATATAAAGTCTATAAAACTGCCAGATATCAAAATCAAAGATATTGATATTAAAAATATTAGTGATGGCTCTTATTTTGGAGAATACGAAGCTGGGCCAGTAAGAGTTGAAGTAATAAAATTGAGAATATAAAAATTGAAGAACATGATTGTGGATTAGGTAAAAAAGCAGAAAAAATTACAGAGGAAATTGAAAAAATGCAGTCATTACAAGTTGATGAAATCAGTGGTGCAACGTTGAGCAGTAAAGTGATTTTAAAAGCAGTTGAAACTGCTATTGAAAATGGGAAATAATAGATAAAGGATATAAATCGTTAAAATTAAGAAAGCAAATATTTTATATAAAACATTTTTAATATGACAACCAGCTGTCAAATTAAAAATGATAAGATTAACTAAAGTATATTAAGAATTTAATAATGTTAGGAGCAGGAAAAATGAATTATGAAATAGTTAATTTACAGGAAAAAATTATAGCTGGTATAGGAGTGAAGACTACTAATAAAGATATGAAGGCCATGGCAGATATAGGTAGGTTATGGGAGGAATTTATAGGTAAGAAAATAATAGATTCTATTCCAATGAAGGTAAATGAGAAAGCTATAGGCTTATATACAGAATATGAAGGTAATTATACAAAACCATATAAATTTTATTGTGCTGTTGAAGTAAGTGATGCTATAGAAGATAATGATGATATTATTACTAAAGTAATACCATCAGGTAAATATGCAAAGTTCACAGTAAAAGGCAATGTGCAAAAGGCAGTAGGCGAAGCTTGGGAAAAGATTTGGAACATGGACTTAGATAGGAAATATAGTTGCGATTTTGAAGTTTATCACAATGATAGTGAAGACATAAATAACCAAACTATTGATATCTATATTTCTTTAAATTAAATTCATCACTTACTTGCATTAAATACAAAGAGGATTTCCATTTTATGTGGAAGTCTTTTTGCATTTTAATAATAGATAAAACACATTAGAATTATTAAGTAGGAAATAACGGAGAAAGAGATTTATGATGAATCAAAAGTAGTATCCATAAGTGATTGTCATAGAGGAGATGGCATTTGGAAAGATGGTTTATTTCTCAATAGAAACATATAGATAACTGCACTTAGTTATATTATATAATGGTTTTGTACAAATTGAATTTACCATAAATTATATAAACTCTATTAATGATTTATATAATTTATGGTTCATTTTTTTATATTTTTAGATTCTCATCAATGATTTTATGAACCAATTCTAAATAATCCCCTTTATAATCAAGAGCTTTATTAGCAATTAACACAGCTATACCATGAACTAAGCTCCACATAGTTAAAATATTTAAAGTATACTTGTCTTTATTTAAATTTGTTGATGAAAGGTAAAATTCAGCACTTTCTTTAAACATATTAAATGGGCTACTTATATGGTATAAAAATTTATTATTTTCAAGAATAATAGGAGAAGTATTTTCTGTAAGAAAAAGAAATTTCAAGTACTCAGGGTTTTCAACCATAAATTTTACATAGCACTTTCCCATTTCAATAATTTGAGCTCTTGGATCATCAGAACAATTTATAGTTGCCGTTATAAGTGAAGATTTAAAACTTTCTATAACTTTAATAGCAATTTCATTAATAAGTGCATCTTTGTCTTTAAAGTGTTTATAAGGTGCAGTATGACTTACTCCACACATACTAGCAACTTTTCTTAGGGAAAAACCTTCAAAACCTTCTTTATTTAAAAGTAATAATCCTTTATTTATCATATCTTCTTTTAAAGTACCGTGATGATATTTTTCTTTAGTCAATTTTATACACCCTCCAAATTGAATTTAATATAAAAATTGTATCACAATATGTTGACAATGTAAACTTATATAATGTATAATTTTGGTATTAAGTTTACATTGTTAACTTTTTAAGTTTTATAATAATTTTAATAGGGGGCTATTATGAGAATATTGATTATAATTGATGATTCTAATAAAGAAGATATTGGTTCTAATTTACAAAAAAAATTAGCTTATAAACTTCAAGAAAGAAATTATAATTGTAAGAATTATAATATAGAGAATTCCAAATTAAGTCACTGCATAGGTTGCTTTAAATGTTGGATTAATACACCAGGAATATGTATACATGATGATTTAGCTAGAAAAATTAATAGTAGCATTATGTGGAGTGATATATGCATACTAATTACTGAAATAAAGTATGGATGTTATAGTCCAAATATAAAGAGAGTATTAGATAGAAGTATAGGTAATATTCTCCCTTTTTTTAAGATGATAAATGGTGAAATGCATCATGCTCCACGTTATGATAAATATCCACAGTTAGTTATGATAGGTTATGGAAAGGAAATAACAAGCCAAGAAGAAAATACCTTTCAAGATTTAAATAGAGCAAATGCAATAAACTTTCAGAAAAACATGGCAAAGACATATATATGCAGAAATATTGAAGACATAGATAAAATTATTAATAATTTTATTGAATTTCTTAAAAATATAGGAGGTGATAAATAATGAAAAAAGCATATTTTATTAATGGAAGTCCCAGAGGTAAAAATAGTGCATCTCAATATTTTATAAGTGAAATGTGTAAATTGCTAGATAGAGAAAAAGTTGAAATAGAAAATAGAAGCATAATGGATTTTAGGAAAAGCCAAGATATAGAAGATATATATACAGAAGCAATTAATTCTGATAATATAATTTTTACATTTCCGCTGTATGTTGATTCTTTGCCTTCAATAGTAATAGAGTTCTTGGTTGGGTTTGAAAATTTTATTAAAAACAAAGAAAATGTGGTTGATGAAAGAAAACTTCCAAGAGTTTATGCTATAGTTAATTGTGGATTTTTTGAAGGAGAACAAAATAAATATGCTATTCAGATTATAAAAAATTTTTGTGATAAAGTAAATTTTACATGGAGGTTTGGTATAGGTATAGGGGCTGGCGAATTTATGCGAGGCACACAAAATAATATGCCTTTAAATAGCAATCCAAAGCAGAAGATTTATAATGCGCTTAAAGATATGAAAGAGGATATAGAAAACAATGGGGAAACATCTAAAAATAATATATTTGAATCTCCCAAATTCCCTAAATTTTTGTATAAATTTATGGGGAATAGGGGCTGGATAAAGATGGGTAAATTAAATAAAATTACTAAAAAAGAACTTTATGCAAAACCTTATGCTAAATAGAATAGTGCATTAGAACTAGTATAACTTAAATTGGATGGTATATAATTGAGTACTAGTGATAATGATGGGGAGATTAATTAATTTTTAGAACAAATAATTATTATAGAGATTTACTATACATTATAGATTAACCGTGGTTCTTAAAACTACTGATTTTTTATTTTATATCATAGCATAGATATTTTCACATTATATATTAAAGAATATCTTTATATATGACAAATGTCCTGTATAAAGATATTTTTATTTGGTAGAGTAATTATTATAAAAGAGAGGAGAGATTTTATGTATGAAATTGCAGCTGTATTTATAGGAGTTCTTATAGCAATAATGGCGACATTTAATGCCATATTACATAACTATTCAGGAAGTTATTTATCAATATTAATAATACATATAGTTGGTCTTATTACAGTAATTTTTGCTTTAATAATAAAAAAACAGAAGATTTTTTCAAAAAAGAAAGCTCCTATGTACTTATATGGTGCAGGTGCCATAGGTGTTTTAATGGTGTTATTTAGTAATATATGTTTTGCACAACTTGGGGCTTCTTTAACTTTGTCATTAACGGTTTTTGGAGAATTAGTGATGTCCTGTATTATTGACCATTTTGGATTGCTTGGGATGAAAACCTATAAATTTTATAATAAAAAAATTATAGGTTTTATAATAATATTTGCAGGAATCGTTGTAATGGCAATGTATTAAGGGGGATAATATGATTTATATAATATTAGCAATGATAGGCGGCGGTCTTACAATAATATCAATGATTATAAATGCAGGTTTAGCAAAAGAAATAGGTGTACTTAGAGGAACACTTATAAATTATATAGTGGGACTGTCTGTTATTTCAATTTTAATGTTGTTTAGTAAAAATACATATGGTTTTAATATTGGCAATTTTTCTAATATACCATTTTATGCTTTTTTAGGCGGGTTAATTGGAGTTATAGTTGTATCTGCTTCCAATATTGTAATTCCTAAAATACCAACTATGTACACTACTTTACTTATATTTATAGGACAAATCTTTATAGGAATTATTATAGATTATTTACAATTAAACACTTTATCAAAAGGAAAAATAATTGGTGGATTATTGATATTATTGGGGATGTTGTATAATTCTAAAATTGATAAGAAACAATTGTCTAATATAAATTAAATAAACTTAGTTCAATAATTGTAAATTGCAAATATTTTAAGTTATAAATTAAAATATTTAATAAGAAAATGGGATATGAATTATTTGGATTACTTGAAAAATGTATTAATGGTTACGATTAGTATTTTTTTAAGAAAGAACTATAATATAAGTAAAAGATAAAAAGTAGAATAAGAAAAGTTTTAATAGCTTATATAACAACTAAAAATCATAGCTTTTAATAAAGTTATGATTTTTTATTTAGAAAGAATTTATTTTTGTATGACTTTATGTCTAACATTAGGATATAATTTTCTATAGATGCATAGTTAAAATGGAGGTAATATTTTGAAATATACTTTGATTACAGGTGCTACTTCTGGAATAGGATATGAACTAAGTAAGGTTTTTGGAGAGAATGGGCATAATCTTATTTTATGTGGTCGTGATATAAAAAGACTTGAAGAATTGAAAAGGGAATTTCAATGTTATTCTAGAGACATAATTGTAGTAACAGGAGATTTAAGCAATGTTGAAGATATTAATAAAATGTATAAATTTATAGAGGAAAATAACTATGAGGTAGAATTTTTAATTAATAATGCAGGACTTGGATCCTTTGGATCTTTAAGTGAAACTTTATTGGAAAGAGAACTTAATTTAATTGATGTTAATATTAGGGCTGTTCTTCATCTTACTAAGCTTTTTCTGCCCAATATGGTTAAGAAAAATTCTGGTGGAATTTTAAACGTATCTTCTACTGCAGCATTTTCACCAGGTCCTTTTATGAATAATTATTACGCTTCTAAAGCATATATACTTTCTTTTACAGAAGGATTAAGAGAAGAATTAAAGCATACTAATATAAAAGTTTCAGTACTATGTCCAGGACCTACCGCTACTAATTTTCAAGAAAGAGCTGAGGTTAAAAAAGCAGATTTTGCTAAAAAGGCGTTAATGGAACCAAGGCTGGTAGCCAAAATTGCATATAAAAAATTCATGAAGAATAAATTAATTATTGTACCTGGTATTAATAATAAAATATTAGTTGGCGGTTCAAAGGTAATTCCTAATAGGGTATTAAGCAGAATAATTAGAAAAGTAAATAATAATAAGTGAAATTTGTCTTTAAAGGACTATAACATATAGAATTACTAATTTGATTTTAAAACCATGAGGTATATAATGGAACTATACAGAAAGGAGTGTAGTATATATGAAAATAGCAATACCAAAAAATGGGGATATGATAAGCCAACATTTTGGGAAAAGTGAAAGTTTTATTATAGCTACAGTTGAAAATGGGAAAGTAACTGAAAAGAAGGAAGTTTCAGTTATGGATTTACAACACAATCATGGGGGACTATCTAAGTTAATTTTAAATGAAGGTGCATCAGTAGTAATTACTGGAGGAATAGGTGCTGGAGCTTATAATGCTTTAAAAGAATATAACCTAGATGTTATAAGAGGAGTTAATTCAACAATAGATGATGCACTATCAAATTACTTAAAAGGTGAATTAAAAGATAGAGAAGTTATGTGCAATCATCACCACGGTGATAATCATTAATATTGAGTAAATTTTATAAAATATTAAAGTCAGCAGAACTTATTCTGTTGCCTTTTAATATTGCATATATCTTAATAATATAAGTAGAAAATCATTTTCATATTTTGAGATGGTGTTGTTTGATGGTATAATTTAAATATTACTAATTATTGATTAAGTTGTATTGAGGTGGGGTTAATGAAGGGAGAAAAGAGAAAAAAATTTATACTTAATGGTGAATTGTATAGAGTAATTATTACACTATCTTTACCAATTATGATCAACAATTTGATTCAAACACTTTATAATTTAGCTGATGGTGTTTGGGTAAGCAAGATTGGATCAGTTGAGTTTGCTGCTACTTCTTTTGTGTGGCCAGTAAACTTTTTATTTATATCTTTAGGCATGGGACTTTCAATTGCAGGAACTTCTATATTGTCTCAATTAATAGGAGCATCTAGATATGATGAAGCCAATAAATATTCAAGTCAGCTTATTGTAGTATCTTTAATAGGATCTATTTTTTTTGCAGCTATAGGATATATTATAAGTCCAATTGTGATTAAACTAATGGGAGCTACTGGCAATTTAGCAGACTATAGTAATATCTATCTTAGGATTACTTTTTTAGATATGCCCTTTACTTTTTTATTTTTTAGTTTTAATTCTATTATGAATTCTCAAGGAAATACTTTAACTCCAACAATACTTAGTGGTATTAGTGCTATACTTAATGTAATATTAGACCCTATTTTCATATTTACATTTAAAATGGGCATTGCTGGAGCAGCTATTGCAACTCTATTATCAAAAGCATTACTTGCTATAGCAGGTATATATATATTAACAAAATCTTCTACAATGATTAAACCAAGTTTTAAAAATTTTAAATTTGATAAAAAGATTATAAGAAAAATTATAAATGTTGCATTGCCTTCCTCAATAGGGCAATCAGGCTCAGCACTAGGATTTATAGTTCTTAATGGATTTATAGTATCTTACGGAACTGCAACACTGGCAGCCTTTGGTATGGTTAATAGAATCACTTCTTTAGTAATGCAGCCAGCTATGGGCATTGGAGCAGCCTTAACATCTATTGTTGGACAAAATTTAGGGGCAGATAAAATAGATAGAGTGAAGGAAGGCTTTGGAAAATCTTTAAAACTTACCATTTCATTTTCTGTAGTGGGATGTATTTTAATGATATTAGCTGACAAAGAAATTATAAACTTCTTTATGCAGTCCAAAGATGATACTGAGGTAATTTCCCAGGGAATTGTATATTTACGATACATTTCGGCATCAATGCCTCTTATGGGTGTTTTTAGTGTGCTTCAAGGAATATTCCAAGGTTCAGGGCATACTAAGTATTCTATGGCAATGGAAATTGGACGGTTATGGTTTGTAAGACTTCCTATGATATTGTTATTTAAACATTTTACTAATGTAGGATCTTCAGGAATATGGTTTTCTATGAGTTTTAGTAATTTGATAATATGTATTTATGGATTTTTAATTTATAGAAAAAATCATTGGCAAAGAAAAGTGATAAAAATGGAAGAAGCAATTCAAAAGTAAATAGACACTTTTAAATTTTATGAGGGGTTTAAATGAAAGAAAATATTTATATTTTTTATTCCGATGATCATATAAGTTTTATTACAAATAAAATAGATGCAAGTTTGCATATTCATAATTCTATTCAAATTACAGTGAGTATGGATGAAGATTTTTTTGTAAAGATAAAAAATAATGTAATCAATGAAGGTGGCATTATTATTAATTCTAATGTATCACACGAATTATTTGGTAAAGATGGTTGGCAGATATATTTTTTGATTAATCCTGAATCAGTATTTGGTGAAAAAATAAAGAGAATGTATATAAAAAATAAGGACTTTTATATTATACCTGAAAATTTAATAGATGAAATTAGAAAATTGCTTAAAGAAAAATATGTGGATATTAATAGCAAAGAGAAATATAGTGAATTTATCTCAGAAATATATTCAATTTTTTCTTTAAAAAATCATACAATTAACCACCTAATAGACGAAAGGGTAGAAGAAGTTCTAAAATACATTGATAATAATAATTTAACAGAAATATCTTTAGAGAGTTTAAGTAAAAAAGTATTTTTATCTGAGAGCAGATTATCTCATTTGTTTAAAGAAGTTACAGGCATATCTATTACTAGTTATATATTAAATTATAAACTTAGGAAAGCCTTTAAATTAATTTTCGAAGGTAATAGTATTACAACATCAGCACTTGAGGCAGGATTTTCTAGTTCATCTCATTTGACTAATGTGTGTAAGGAAAAATTAGGTATGATACCTAGTGTTATTAAGAAAAATAGCAGATATTTGCAAGTAAATAATTATTAATTCCCTTATAATTTTAAGAAAGAGCAAAGGGGGATGAATATGAAGAGATATCTTAAAGAAACAAAATTATTAAACTATAATTCAATAGAAATTCAAGATTTAATTGGAAGCAGGGGTTGGAGAAGTTTAAATGAAAAAGAAAAAATAAAATCAATATATAACTTTGTGAAAGATGAAATAAAATTTGGATATAACAAAAAAGATGGAATGGCTGCAAGTGAAGTACTAATAGATGGTTATGGTCAATGCAATACAAAAAGTATTCTTTTGATGGCACTATTACGTGCAGTAGATATTGCTTGTAGAATACATGGATTTTTAATTGATAAAAGAATGCAAAAGGGAGCATTAACTGGAATAATATATATGTTAGCTCCTAAAAAAATTGTACACGCGTGGACTGAGGTTTATTTTAATGGAAAGTGGTTAGCACTAGAGGGTGTAATAATAGATATGGCATATTTTAATAATGTAAAAAATAATCTATGTGAATATAATGGTGGATATATGGGATACGGTATTTCAGTAAAAAATAAAGATAAAATAAATATGTGCTGGAATGAAAATAGCACATATATACAAAGTTTTTCTATTACAGACGATATAGGAATATTTGATAATCCAGATGAATTATTTAGAAAGTATAATAATGCTAATAATAAATTTAAAGAAGTCATTATGGAAAAATTATTTAGGAAAACTAATAAAAGATTAGATGATATAAGAAAAAATAAATAATGAATGTATAAACAGATTAAAGCAAGACTTTACTTGAATAAGGTAGGTTTTGCTTTTTATTTTAATTATATTTTCTAAGATTTCTTAGTAAGAAAAAGTAATAAATTAGTAAAAATGAAATAGAATATTGATCCTTAGATAAATAAGATATCGGTACAGTATTTGTTTATTTTTATTTAAATGATATATTATAATTATTACTTTTAAAATTTCATAAGAAGAATAATAGTTTATATAAATAAATTGTTATATTGATTTATATTAAAATATAAATTAGTAAATGTTTTTATATTCCCCATCTGGCCAAGTATATATACCATAACCATGTTTTTCATCATCTTTCCAGTTACCAATGTATTTTTCGCAGCTTGCCCAAGTTAGAGTACCTTCACCATGCATAGTATTTTCTTTCCAATATCCTACATATTTAGTTCCGTTTGTATAAGTGTAGGTGCCATAACCATGAATTTTCCCATCTTTTCTTTCGCCTTCGTAGATTCCAGTATGAGTATGTTCATCAGCTTTTTTAATATTATGCAGTTTTTGTATATTTATATTTTTCATAATGATTTTATCCTTTCAATAATAATCTAATATAAAAGATAATAATTATCAATTTCAGTTTCTATTAGTAGTATATCAAAAAATATAGCTTATTGAAAGAAGAAAATATTCTTATGAATATAAGATTAATTTTAAAATCCTTGGTAATAATAAGATATATGAATAAATTAGGAGCGTTTAACAATAAGTGTATGGATTTGAGGTGTATATTATGAGAATACCAAAACATATTGGAATTATTCCAGATGGAAATAGAAGATGGGCAGTAAACAAAGGAATGACTAAAGAATGTGGATATGTTCTAGGGTTAGATCCTGGGTTAATACTTTTTAAACTGTGTAGGGACGCTGGTGTTAAGGAAATAACATATTATGGATTCACTACTGATAACACAAAAAGACCAGCAGCTCAAAGAAAAGCTTTTACAAAAGCCTGCGTAGAGGCAGTTGAAATGCTTTCAAAAGAAGATGCTTCTTTGTTAGTTGTGGGTAATACTGATTCACCTATGTTCCCTAAAGAATTACTTCCTTATACTAAAAGAAAAACCTTTGGAAAGGGAGGAATAAAAGTTAATTTTTTAGTTAATTATGGTTGGGAATGGGATTTGAAAAATTTAAAAATGGGTGATAATTCTAGAAAAAAGATTATGAATTCTATTAAATCTAATGATATATCCAGAGTTGATTTGATAATACGCTGGGGAGGAAGAAGGAGATTGAGTGGATTTTTGCCAGTTCAATCTATATATTCAGATTTTTACGTTATAGAAGATTATTGGCCAGATTTTAAAGAAGAACACTTTTCAGAGGCTTTAAAATGGTATGATACACAAGATATAACCCTTGGTGGTTAACAATTAAAAGAGGGGAAGAAGAAGTTTTGCAGATTCCCTTGTTAAAAGAAATATAACAGTAATAGGATATTCCAGAGTATCAAGTAGTAAACAAAAGGATGATTTAGAAAGCCAATTGGATAAATGAAAAAGAGACTGTAAAATGCATATTTATGCATTTTACAGTCTCTTTTTTTATTTAATGTGAGTTCGACGAAATTTTATTTTTGAAATCCTTTAAAATCAATACATTAACAAGATAATATTATTTATAGTTATGGTAAAAGCCTCAAATATACCTTTGCATGTATAATAAAGCTTATAGAACCAATTTAAATCTTATAAGCATCGAAACAATGGGACTTTTCATCGAACTCATGTTAATTTATAAATTCTCCTCTGGATTATTTAAAAAATCTTGAAGTAAGTTAAAATATTTTCCAACATGTTCACCATCTAATAAAGCATGATGAGCTTGAATTGAAAGTGGTATTTTAATCTTGCCATTTTCTTCAAAGAATTTTCCCCAAGTTATTCTTGGAACACTATCTACTGGATTCATATGAATTGGATGAGTTACACTTGTAAATGAAATCCAAGGAACACTAGTTATAAATAATAAATCATCCCGTCCAGGTTCATCTTTTAAATTTACATCATTTTTTTCTATATCTATTTTCATTTTAGCATTTTTTATAAACTCATCATAATTGTTAATATATTCTACAGTACAAAAGCTGCAGACTCCTTGATTAGTCATTATAGTAAAGGCTGGATTAACAGCATCATGTTCAATTACTTTATTTTCTCTTATTCTATATCGAAATTCTTTTATTGAATTTGCTACTTTAACAGAAAAAAATAAAAATGATATAAAGAATGGATTTTCATTTTCTTTAATAAATTTATAAAATTGTGTAATATCAATATTTCCACAAATATTAAAATGAGGATAATCAAGTGCTTTAAAATGATTATAATGGTCTTTTCTTGCCCAATTTTCCATGTCTATATATTTCATTAATACATCACCTACAACAAAAATTATGAATTAAATTAACATTATAACTTTAACAGTCAAAACAATAAAATGCAATCATGAATTGTATTACATAATAATTATAACACATGGTCCAAAATGATTTGCATTAATCCAAAAAGAAAATGTCCAATAAATTTATGAAAATTTAAATATAAGATTACATTTTAATTAAAAAACTTATCAAAATATCGTTATAATGATATAATTAATGGAGTTTTTATAAACAATAAATATGTTAACGAGGTGAAAAAATGTCGATTTTAGAAGCTATAATTATGGGTATAGTACAGGGGGCTACAGAATTTTTACCGGTAAGTTCATCAGGGCATCTTGTCATATTTGGAAAGTTGTTAGGATTAAATGAAGCTAATAATACATTTGAAGTACTGCTTCATCTAGGGACTTTAGTAGCTATTTTTGTTGTGTATCACAAAGATGTAAAAGAGATGATTATAGAATTTTTTAGTATGATAAGGGATTTGATTAAAGGTGAATTTAATTTGGACAACCCTTATAGAAAACTTGTGGCATTAATTGTAGTTGCAAGCATTCCAACGGCTATTATAGGACTTGCATTTCAAGATACTTTTGAGTCATTGTTTAGTTCAGTTTTACCAGTTGGTATAGCATTGCTTGTAACAGGGACATTATTATATGTTTCTGATAAGATACGAGAAGGAAAGAAAGATGAAAAGAGAACGAACTTTAGAAATGCAACAGTTATAGGAGTAGTTCAAGGATTAGCAATAACTCCAGGAATATCTCGTTCAGGATCTACAATAGTTGCAGGTTTATTTTTAGGATTAAAAAGGGAAATGGCTGTTAAATTTTCTTTTTTAATGTCTATACCAGCAGTGCTTGGTGCAGTGATTTTAAAAAGTAAAGATATAGTAGAAGCAGGTGCTGGAGCTGATGGATTGTTTCTTCAATATGGAATTGGAACAGTAGTTTCAGCTGTTGTAGGTATATTATCAATTAAGTTATTAGAAAAAGTTGTTTTAAATAAAAAGTTTCATTATTTTGCTTATTATTGCTGGGCTGTAGGAATAATAGCAATTGGTACATTTATATTTGGATAATAGAAGTTAAAGGTGCTTATTTTATAATAGGTGCCTTTAAATTTTTTCATATGTTTTAAAATAGTGCTGAAAATATACATTTTTAAATAGAAGTAAAAAATAATTTCCGATTTTTCCCTTCTAATTATTTATTTTTGTATAAACATGAACTGTATTTAAACATTTTTCAATCATAAAATATGTTTTATTTAATAAAATAATATGAGAATAATTTTAATCACATAGTTTATTCTTAAAAAGCTGGTCAATTATGAACTATTCAGCCATTTATGGTTTACTGTTATTAGCTTAAAGAGTATTTAAAGATAAAGGTGATTATATGGATAAAGAAGAGAATAATAAGGATAATATAGATAAAAAAGATGATAATATCATAAGTTGTGTATTAGCTACTGAAACAGCAAATAGTACAAATAATGTAGGGATATACATACAATATAGTATAACTGAAATTTTTTTTATTATAATTTTTTTATATTGGATAGATAAGCATAAAAGTAATTATGATGCTGATTTATATTGGGATTTTAGAGTTAAAGATAAAAAAACCACAGTATATTATGTCAGTATATCATATACTCCTAAGATAAATCATGAAAGCTATTTTTTAGTACTGACTATGACAGAAGAAGAATTTATATTTTTTTTAGGCTTGGCTTTTGCTCTTAATCAAATTATACAAGAACCAATAGAAATAGAAGAAGTAGTGGAACCATAAAGAAGATAGTAAAATTATAATACACAAGAAATAAAATAATTTGCTACATATTATTTAAATCATCTTAAGTAAAAAGACAAGATTATTTATAATAAAAAAAATCGTGAAAAAATCACGATTTTTTATTTGTTAAATTAGGATTTAGTAATAAAAGTATTTTTTAAATTAAAAAAGTTATGAGTTAAATTGAGAATTTTACACTTTAATAATGAAATTTATATAAATAAATCTATAAAACATCTATGGGATTTTAAAATTTTTTTATTAACTGTTATGAAAAGATAAAGGGTATATATTTTTTAGCAAAATTTGAGTTCAATAAGTTTGATTAAGGGGATAATAAATTTTAATTATTTTAGAACAATTATTATTAAAATACAAAAAATAAAAGCCATGGAATCATTCCATGAACTTACAATTACTGGTAAAATATTTTAGACATAAATACAACACCTTAATATTTAGTTTTCAAATTTATACTTATACTATACCCAAAAAACTTTAAACTGTCAAGAGAAATAGAGGGATTTTTAAGAAATTAATATTTAAATGATAAATATTAAGACGTAAACAACTACATAGTCTATGGGATAGCTTTCCAATTCACTATATATAATATAAAATAGGACTTATCTCGGTAAACAATGTGGCACAAATATAAATTTGTGAGGTGATCTCTATGGTTAAAAGCAACCATCCTGATTATGATGAAGAGGTATTAAGATTAAATACCATTTTGGAATACCTAATTGACTATAATAAGAATATTCTCAAGGAGAAAAAGGAGCTTGATGAGGCAGTTAATTATGGATATTCTCACTATAACTCAGATAATGCAGAGCAGTTTAATGAATTAGTTATAAATACTGCATTACAAAGAAATTTAGAATCTAGAGTAAGAGGATTAGAAAAAAGTATAGAAAAACCTTATTTTGCTAGAGTTGATTTTAAAGAAGAGGGGAAGGAAAATATTCAAAGACTTTATATAGGAAAAACTTCTTTAGTTGACGATAAAAGCAATGAACTTTTAATAGTAGATTGGAGAGCACCAATTGCAACTCTTTACTATGAAGGAAGGTTAGGAGAAGCTAAGTATGATTGTGAAGATGGTGTAATAGGCGGAAATATAAGTTTAAAAAGACAGTATGCAATTGAAAAGTCAAAGCTTATAGATATTTATGATATAGACATAACCACTAATGATGAGTTTCTTCAAGCAAGTCTTAATTCCCTAAAAGATAATAGATTAAAAGACATAGTTTCAACTATTCAAGAAGAACAAAATAGAGTTATAAGGGCTGATATGTGGAAACCTTTAATAGTTCAAGGGGCCGCTGGTGGTGGAAAAACTACTATAGCCCTTCATAGAATAGCATATTTGTTATATAACTATGAAAAAACTTTATCACCAGATAATTTTATGATAATAGCCCCTAATAGATTTTTCTTAAGTTATATATCAGATGTTTTACCTGAATTAGGAGTAGATAATGTAAAACAAAACACTTTTGAAGATTTTGCTCTTGAATTTATTGAGGAAGATGTAGCAATAATTGATCCTTCAATAAAGCTTAGAAATATAATAGAAGGAAATAAAAATATATTTAAAGTCACTTCTTTTAAAACTTCCATAGAATTTAAAAAGTTAATAGATAGATTTATTAGTCATGTAGAATCAACATATATTCCTAAATTAGATTTTAAAGTTAATGATACAATTCTTTATTCTTATAAAGAGATAGTAGAATTGTTTAAAAATGATTATAGCTACTTGCCTTTTGAAAAGAGAATAAACGAGATAAGAAAACACTTTATAAATAAAACTAAAAGGGATAAGCAAAAAATATTAGATAAAATAGAATATGATTATGAAGATAAGCTCAATGAAATTAGATGGTCATCTAAAGATTCACCTAAGAGAAGGGCTAAAATTATTGAGATTGCTGACGAGAGAGATGAACTTTTAAAAAGGGTTAAAAATAAACTGAGCAGTTTGGTTAGAGATTATTTTAAAAATATTAAACCACTATCTTTAATAGATTATTATAAGGAATTTATTTTGTCCTTAATGAAATGGAAACCAGATGGAATAATAGGAGAGTTAACTAAAGAAACTCTAAAAAATATAGAAAATAATTTAGTAGAAATTGAAGATTTAGCTCCTCTTATGTATATAAAATTAAAAGTATTTGGAGTTGGGGAAAGTTTAAATTTGAAGCATATAGTAATTGATGAAGCTCAAGATTTCAGTTTATTACAGTTTCATGTGTTGAAAGAAATATTAGGCTCTGGCTCCATGACCATATTAGGAGACATATGCCAAGGAATATATAGTTATAGAGGGACTAATGATTGGAATTTAGTTAATAACTGTATTTTCGAAGAAGAAGCCCAAATGCTTGTATTAGAACAAAGTTATAGAACTACAATTGAAATAATGAATGGAGCAACAGAGGTATTAAAAGCTTTAAAAGATGAAAAATTACCAACAGCTAAACCAGTTATAAGACATGGTGAAGAAATAGCTATAAATTCTATGAAAGATTATCATGCTTTGGCATTGCAATTAAAAAGTGATATAGATGAAAATAAAAGCAAAGGATATAAATCTCTTGCATTAATATGTAAAACTTTAGAAGAATGTAAAAGATTAAAAACAGAATTAGATAAAGAAGAAATAGAAGTTAATTTAATCGAAGGAGGAGAAGATAATTTTACAGGAGGGGTGGTACTAATACCTTCATACCTTGTAAAAGGATTAGAATTTGATATGGTAATTATATGTAATGCTTCTAAGGAGAATTATTCAGAAAATCAATTAGATGTTAAACTTTTATATGTGGCTATGACAAGACCACTTCATAATTTGAAAATATATTATATTGGAGAAAAAACAAAATTGTTAAAAAGTGATTTTTTTAAGAGGTAACTAATGTATAAATTACAGTTTAGAGAATAAGAGGTATACTTTTATACTACTAAACTGTAGTTTTTTTATATTGTTAAATTTAAAAAATATAAACTGTCAAGTAGAAAATTAAAAATTTTAATTTGTATTTAATGTTATTTTAACATATTGGTATTAATTTTTTAATTTAAATGGCTTAATATTATATATAAACCAAAGTTTAATTGCATTATGAATGTAATATTGGAAGGGTGTGTGTTTTATGAATATTATTAAAAGAAATATAAAAAATCAGGTTAGTGATATTGATAATGTTAATATAGAAAAGAATAGTAAAATTAAAAAATTAGGAATTACTGCTTTAGTAGTGTTAGTATCCTTAGGTATAGCTAAAAAAGCTATAAGTAGCACTTCTAAAAAAGAAGATTAAAAAGTTACTAGTATAGCATTGTATTAAAAACACCGTAAATGTAAAAAAAGGTACATATAAATTGTATGATGTGAAAGTAATTATTTAATGATAAAATTATATTATTGTTAATAGGTAATAATTAAAACTATGCTGCTCAGCATAGTTTTAATTAAAGTTTATATTTATTTTTACAATTATAAATATGATAATAGTTCTTCAATCATAGCTTTTAAATCTTCATCTGAAATATTTTTAAGTTCTTGTTGAACTATATTTAGCTGTTCTTCATCTATGGACTCTCCAAATATTGTTTTATAATAGTTTTTATATCCATCTGAAGATAAAAAGTCAATATATGGTCTTATCAACTTTACTATATTTTCTACAGGTGCATTTTTTAAAGTTTCTTGAAAAAATTTATTCACTTTTTCAGGTGATAGGGAAGCTAAATAATTTTCAATAAGTTTCAATTGATCTTCTTTACTCATATTAGTATATTTATTATTTAATTTCTCAAGTTTTTCACCAGCATCTCTAGCATTGCCTAAAGATGCCTTAAAAAATTCATCGTTAGTGACTATAGTCCAATGATTTTTAAAGCTTCTTTTTAAATTTATATCAAGAACCACCATAGCTGTGTCAGCATTTTTATCTTTTATAGAGTCGCATATGTAAGTCATCTCTAGATCTTTACCATTTTCTAAATTCTCAATTTTCCCTTCTAATAAGCTTTTAATAGTTATAGGAATTATATCATTAGGCATTCTATCAATAATAGGTAATAAGTCTATATAATTTATCTTTACTTTAACTTTAGCATTAGTTAAAGAAGTTTTAGATTCTAATATTTTATATTCTATTTTTGAAGCTAAAGCATTTTGAATTTTTTTATCCATTAAAGTATAATTAAAATCTTTAGAATCCTCTTCAGTTAATTTATCATCAGTAAAATTGCTAGCTTCAATAAATCCTTTTGATTTTAGAGTGTTAAAATAGTTTTCCACCACTGTGTCAGGGGTTGTACCACAACCTATTAAAGTTAAAGAAAAGATTAAAAAGATACAAGTCATAATTAATTTTGTTATTTTGTTCATATTCTGTCCTCCCTATAAGTAAAATATTTTTTATTAAATTAATAATGGTTTGTACAAATAGATATTAAAAATTGTAAATATTTTTATAACATCTATTGATTTTTAAATTTTTTTAATTAATTTAAAAAATAACGCTAAATAATTATAATGTATATATTACCACAAAGTAAAGGTTTTCTTTACAAAAATAAATTTTTTGAAAATTTATATAAAAACAACAAAATAAAGGCACCTCCATAAAGGAAGTACCTTATAAATTAAAATTAACATTTTAACATCTAAATTAGGGTGGGAAACACTATTAATTACTTGGAGTTTCCAAATCAAGAGATTTTAATCTATCTCCAATTTTACTTATATTTCCACCTAATATATTTTTAAGTTGAGTATTTTCATTTACAATCCATTCATTCTCTTTTTTCTCTAAAGTCATTTCTATATCAGAAGTTGATTTTTGTGCATTTTCTCCTTTTGAAGCATTTATAAGTTCATCTATAAGAATTCCAATCATTTCTTCATCAGTAGGTTCTTTACCATCAAGAGCTAATTTCATACTTTCTCTTAATATACCACCAAATATATCTTCAGTTTTTTCACTAACATCTATAGCAGTAATGGTTACTTTTGCTGTAGCTTTGTTATCGTCAACAACAACTTCACCTATTTTATATTCTATGCTATTTGATATTGGAATCATAAAATCTTTGATAAATTTATCAGTATTTTCTTTTCCCATTTCTTCAATGTAATTTGTATCATTAGCATTGTTAAAAGTTTTAGCCAAGAGTGAATTAATATCTTTAGATGATTTTAAATTTTCAGCTTTTTTTATATCTTTAAAATACTCATCTAAAACTTGTTCTGGTGTCATAGCCTCTTTCTTTTCCACTGCATCCTTTTTAGATGAATTTTCATCTTGTGATGAATTTCCTTTTGAGCATCCCACTACAGTTAAGGATATTGCCATAACTGTAAATAAAGTGATGATTTTTTTAATTGATTTGTTCATTTACAAATCCCCCTTAGTAATTTTATATTAGTCGCCTAAAGTCTAAATAATATATGAAATTTTATTTTCTAAAGACGATTTAACCCACTAAATCCCATAATATTTTATATAAATCCCATAAAAATTTTAGTATAAATTCAATTTTTGTGACAAAGCTATTATAATATACAATTATGGATAATGCAAAATTTGTAATAAAAATAAAATCGTGACAAAATCACGATTTTTCAACCTATGCTTATAATATTAAATTAATTAAGTTTTGCTTTTTTAATTTTTATGGATTTACCCTTAATATCTATCTCATTTTTAGTTTTAAGTAAAGTTTTTCCGTAGCCGTTTAATATATCTACGTTACTATAAGTATCATAAATATCTATAATTCCTATAGAATCAGATGGAATGTTACAATTATTAGTTAAAGCACCTACTATGTCACCACGTCTTATTTTTTTCTTTTTACCACCATTAATAAATATTTTTACTACATCATTATTATTAGATGGAGATTTAATATTTATTTTAAACTCCTTATGAATAGAAGATTTAATTTCTTCTTTAGAAGGAGGGGTTTTTATAGGAATCTTCATAGATATAAATTCTTCAATGGCCTTTAAAAATTTATCTTCATAAGGCGTTGCAAAAGTATAAGAAGTACCAGTTTCACCAGCACGACCAGTTCTTCCTATCCTATGTACATATGCTTCTACTTCAAGTGGAAGATCATAATTTATTACATGGCTTACTGTAGATATGTCAATGCCCCTTGCAGCTACATCAGTAGCAACCATGAATAAATATTTACCTTCTCTAAAGCCTTTTATGGTATTTAATCTGTCCTTTTGAAGCATATTACCATGAATTTCACAAAGGGGAAGATTATATTTTTTTAACTTTTCATAGACATCACTTACTCTTTCTTTAGTTCTACAAAAAATAATAGCTTGAGTTATATCTTCTGTTTTAATTAAATCCACAAGGAGTTTTAATTTTTTATTATCTTCTACTATATAAAGACATTGAGATATATTATCTAAAGTTAATTTTTCAGGAGAAATCTCAATAGTATTATAAGAAGAGTTCATATATTTTTTGCTTAAAACCTTAATTTCTTCAGAAAGGGTAGCAGAAAACATCATGGTTTGTCTTTTATTTGGAAGGGTTTTTATGATATTTTCAACTTGAGAAATAAAACCCATATTAAGCATTTCATCTGCTTCATCAATTACTAAATATTTTATATTTTTAATATCAAAAGTTTTCCTTGTAATATGGTCTAAAACTCTTCCAGGAGTGCCTACTACCACATGAACTCTTTGAGATAACTCTTTTTTTTGAAGAGAAAAGGGTTCTTTGCCATATAAAGATACTGCTTTAATTTTTTTATAAAGCCCTAATTTTGAAATTTCATTTTTAACTTGTATAGATAATTCTCTAGTTGGAGTTAAAATAAGGGCTTGAACAGCATTTTTTTCAGTTTCTAGTCTTTCACAAATTGGTATACCAAAGGAAGCAGTTTTACCGCTACCAGTTTGAGACTTTACAATTAAATCTTTTTCTTCAAGAGCTAAAGGAATAACTTTTTCTTGAACTTCAGATGGTGTTCTATAACCTATTGAGGTTATAGATTTTATTATATTATGACTTAGATTAAAATTTTTAAAATCATTCATTGCTTTACCTCGTATTCTATTCTTAAAGTACTATCATATAATAAATTTTAAATTGTTAGTTGTCAAATTATTAGTAATTAGTACAAATTTATTATATAAAAATTCCCTTAGGAATAATATCAATTAAATAATATCAATTAAATAATATTCCCAAGGGAAAGATTTAAAATTCATAATATTATATTAGATTTAAATTCTTATATAACATATTCAATTAATTTTAGGTGTTCTTTTTTAGTTTTTACCACTTTAGCTGGTATTCCAGTAGCAGTACAGTTTTCAGGAATAGAGTGTAACACCACTGCATTGGCACCAATTTTTGAATTTTTTCCTAAAGTTATAGGACCAAGAACTTTTGCACCAGCGCCAACTAATACATTATCTTCTAAAGTAGGGTGTCTTTTACCTTGATCATGTCCTGTACCACCTAAGGTAACACCATGATAAATAGTTACATCATTGCCAATTTCGGCAGTTTCTCCTATTACAATTCCCATTCCATGATCTATAAAAAGTCTTCTGCCTATTTTAGCTCCTGGATGGATCTCAATACCTGTTAGAAATCTTCCAAGCTGAGATATAAATCTAGCTAAGAAATAAAAGTGTATTTTATACAGTTTATTAGCTAATCTATAAAATAATAGTGCATAAAAAGATGGGTATAAAAGACCTTCCAATAAACTTTTAGCTGCAGGGTCCTTACTTTTAATTGTCTTTAAATCTTCCACTAAATATCTAAACATAAAATCACATCCAAATTATAATTAAAGTAAAATTAATCATATAGGCCCATTGAGAAGTATTTTTCTCCGCCATCTGGTGCAATGGTTAAAACTTTATGATTTGGCCCTAATTTTTTAGCTAGTTCTAAAGCAGCATATATATTAGCACCAGAAGATATACCTACTAAAAATCCTTCTTCACTAGCCATAAGTTTTGCAGTATTAAAAGCATCTTCATCTTTAATAGTCATTATAGAATCAATTATCTCACTGTCATATATTTTAGGGACAAAACCTGCACCAATTCCTTGAATTTTGTGAGGAGAAGGTGAACCGCCTGATAAAACAGGTGAGTTAAAAGGTTCAACAGCTACTACTTCTATATCAGCAATTTTTTCTTTAAGCTTTTTACCTACGCCAGAAATAGTTCCACCAGTACCTACACCTGCTACAAAAGCATTTAAATCAGGTATGTCCTCTAATATTTCCTCAGCAGTAGTTTCATAATGTTTCATTAAGTTTGCTATATTTTCAAATTGTTGAGGAACAAAGTAATTATCATGATTTTCAGCTAATTCTAGAGCTTTTTCTATTGCACCTTTCATACCTTTAGCGCCCTCAGTTAATACTAATTCAGCGCCATAAGCTTTTATAATATTTCTTCTTTCAACACTCATAGTTTCAGGCATAATTATTATAACCTTATATCCTTTAGATCTGCCAATCATAGCTAATGCTATTCCTGTATTACCACTAGTAGGTTCTACTATAACGTCACCACTTTTTAAAAGTCCCATTTTTTCAGCTTTTTCTATCATTCCTAGTGCGGCTCTATCTTTAACGCTTCCACCTGGATTATATCTTTCAAGTTTAACGTAAACTTCTGCCATGTTTTCCTCTGCTAATCTGTTAAGTTTTATTATTGGTGTTTTTCCTATCATATCTATTAAATTATTGAATATCATAACGATGCCTCCTTAAAGATATTTTAAATTTTACTATTTAAAATTGTAGATAATTATTTTTTATCTAATTTACCCTTCTGTTATTAAGTATTTTAATTTATCACTTAAATAATTCATAGTTAAAATTGAATTTACTATCAAGCTGATTAATTATCTCAATAGAACTGAGAAAAATACTAAAACATAAAGTTTTTGTGATAAACATATTAAATTATAGGATAAACTATAATTTTTTAAGTTGAAAATTTTTAAATTAAACATAAATAGAAGTTTTAAGGTCATATAGTATTAATTAAATAGAAAAGCTGTTTTTAAAATAAAAAGCGCCTCGTCTCTACATCTAGAGACGAAGCGTTGCGCTCCGTGGTTCCACCCTAATTGGATATATTTATCCCACTCATTCAGGTACAATAATACCTTATCGCTATAACAGGCGAACCTGGAGAGTCGTACTAAAATTTCAGACTTCTGCTCCAAAGGGCACTTCAAATAAATTATCAGTAAAAGCTTTCCACCACCGCTTTCTCTCTGGGACTTAAATTTATAATACTTTCCTTCTTCAATGCATTTTATTAAATAAATTGGCTCTTTGTCAAACTTGAGTGTTTTACTAGGAATTATAAGTATATTATACTCCAAGAAATATATTTGTCAACTAAATTAATAAAATTTTAATTATAATCATATAATATAATTTGTATATGATTTAAGGTCTATATTAAACATTTATATGCCGTAAGAAAATAAATGTGAATATTAAATTTATACTAAAATTCCACTTATTATAGGAATAATTAATTATATTTATAAATATAATTAATTGAGTATACATATGTAATAGAGAGTTCAAATAATTAAGCAATAGGAAATTTAGGTTCATTACATTATGAATTAATGAATTAGATTTATAATGGTGATAAAAATTAAAAAAGTTTCCTAAGCTCCCTAACCACTTAAAATGGTTAGGTTAATATATATTGACCTATGGGATTTTCCATAGGTCTTTTAAAGGTGAAAATGAAGTTAACAAATACATTAATTATGCATATAGTATAATATAACTAATATATAAAATTAGAAATTAAAATTAGGAAGAAATAAAAATTTACTATGGGTTAATATGAATATTAAGAACTATATTATTAAATAAAATATAAAAACGAGAATTTAAAATATTATCGATATACTTTAAATAATATATAATATCCAAAAGCTAGTTTAAGATATAAATAATAAAAATCTCCTATATGAGAAATAAGTAACAATTAGTTATAATTAAATAATTTCATAAGATAAAAAATTATAAAAACTTTTAATTAAAATATTATGACAGTGAACTTATGAGAAAGAGAGTTAAGAATATTAATATTTTTAACTCTCTTAAATTAGTTTAATATATTAATTAATTTGTTTTATTAATTGTTAGATTCATATAACTGTTGTAGAATTGCATATTTTTAGAGAAGTTTATACCTCTAAATGTGCAATTTTATTTGTTTTTATGGATGCTAAGCTGTGGTAGAATATTCTATAAGAGTTATTTTAATATGTTGGGAGGAATGAGCTTGTTATTAAAAAAGCAATTTGATTTTTTAAATAAGTGCTATGAATCTATGGATAAATTCACTTTGTTTTTAAGCATTGCAGAAGCAAATGTGAGCTGTGAAGTTTGTTTAGCACTTAAAAAATACTATCTTTGGAGTTTAAAGAACACTTATAAAGTAAGCATAAATGAAAAATTACAGATAAAATTTTTTGATGAAATAATTAAAAGTACAAGTTATAAAGCCATATCTAAATTAGAATATAGGGAACTTAAACATTTAGTTGTTGCTTATTATTCTTTAGGAGAAATTTACATAGAGAAAAATAATAGAGAATTTGCATTAAATAATTTTAATAAGGTTATAGAAATTTTAGAAGAGGGTACAAAACTTAATTTAAAGTTTTTTAATATGTTAGAGGACAAGGATGATATAACCTTATTTGAACTTATGATGTGGGCTAGGAAGAGTTTAGCAGATATAAATAAAGATGTAGAAAAGGCACTAGAAATTTATGAAACTATAGCCAGTGACAGAGAACTTTTATTCTTAGAAAAAAATAGATTGATTTATAATAGTGCAAAACAGCTTAAAAACATTGATAAAGCTTATGAAGCAGCTAGAAATATAATAAAAGTTATACCTGAATATAGTAATATAAATAA
This sequence comes from Clostridium faecium, assembly GCF_014836835.1. GTDB lineage: Bacteria > Bacillota > Clostridia > Clostridiales > Clostridiaceae > Clostridium_J > Clostridium_J faecium. Next base: position 42,913 of record NZ_JACSQB010000039.1, read on the forward strand.
GGACGTAGTGGTATTCTTAAAAGATAATAGTGCTTTTTTAAAAGCTATAGAAATTTGTTACGACGAATATAGTAGAAATGAAGAAGATTTTTTTATAGATATGGCCTGTGAATGTTGCAAAGATAGTAAAGCTTTTAATATTCAATCAGTGGAAAAAATTATAAAGTTTTGTAATCTGCTTTTAACTACATTTAAATTTAACCATTGGAAACTATTAATTAAAGCATTATACACAGCTATAAAGGATTGGGATATAGCTTTAAATAAGTTTTTAACTTATCTTAAAGAAAATTTTGATAAGATTAATTATGAAAATAACGATTACTCTTATTTTCCTGAATGTGTTGAAATATTAAGAGAAATTTATGTGGACATAAATGATAAAAAATATATAAATGGTCAAATAAGAAATTTTGAAAATGATTTTACATTTTATTTTGTAAATGCTTCTTATAAAAATAATGATTTTTATAATAGTTTTGAAGGAGTCACAAAATTATTATCCATATTAGAAATGAACAACATGAATGATAAAAAAGAAACAGTTTATGATTTATTAAATAAAATTTTAAAAGAAATAAAACCTATCCATAAATCTTTAGAGAAATATCCTTGGATTGGGTTAGTAGACAAAGTGAATTTAATAGGGGATAAGTGTAAGGTTGATTCCTGTATAAGCTATGAAAATCAATATAAGAGCAGTGACAATACTGTGAAGTTGGTTCTTTTAGGAAGTGAAGAAAATAGCAAAGAAAAATTATTAGAATTTTTACTTGAAAATAAAAGTTTTAAAGAAAAATTTGAAAATGGTATTTACAATATAATTGATGTAGCTACCAAAGAAGAAATGATAGTGGCAGATTTAGTGATAATAGCTATAGATTGTATGGAAAATTTAGATGAAAATAAAATAGAAGATTTAAAAAAGTTGTGTTTAAATATTAATTTAGATAAAATTTTATTTGTATTAACTAACAATGAACATTTAGATTATGATAATTTAAAAAATAGAGAAAATCTTTTATTAAGTCTTTTAGAAGAAATAGATAAGGATATAAGAATAATATCTAGCGGAGAAAAATATAAAAATTTAATTGAAGAAATAGAAAAAACAACACCTAATAACATGACTTTATATAGATTTAATGAATTTGCTAATTTGTTGAAATGTGAAATAGAAAAAATCAATGAAAAAGTTAATAAAGAAATTGAAAATAAAAAAATAGAAGTTGTAAAGATGGAGGAAAGTAGTTTTAAAGCAGAAGAATTTGAAGAAGAGCTTAAATTAAATATTAAAGAATTTAAAGATAAAGTAGAAAGTGACCTTACATTCCTAAGAGAATATCTAGAAACAAAACTAAATATGTATATACCATCCATAATTGAAGAAAATATAAAATTAATAGATGAAATAGATGACATAAAGAATATTAAAGATGAAGCAGAATATAAAATGTTAGAAATCATCAATAATTGGTGTAGTGAAAATATATATAAACTGTTAAATGAACAGTTTGAGGTATATTTAGCTAAATATGAAAAGGTTCATGAAAATCAAATAGAACTTACAAAGCGTATTGAAGAAAATAGAGAAATAATATTAAGTGTTAGCAAAGAATTTTCCAAGGATTCTACAAAGATATCTTTCATAGATTTAGATGAAATGACAAATAATTTTAAAGTTCATTATGATGAGTTTATTAATAATTTAAACTTTGATGTGAAGATACTTCCTAAAGAGGGAATTATGAAAAATTTAAAGGAAGGAGTAAGAACTGTTTTTATAAAAGCTGATGAAAAAATTATAAATAAGAGAAATTATGTTAAGGGTCTTTTATTAGAACAGAAATCTAGTATAGCATCGTTAATTTGTGATAAGATTTTTGAAAACATAGAAGAATTAAATTTAAAACTTAATATAGAAATTGAAAAAGCTTTTGACAATTTAGTGCTATCTGTTGAAAGTGATAATATAGTATCTAATAAGATATGGGAATTTAAAAAGCTAGAGCACTCTGAATTATATAATAGAAATGAAGAGGTAAAATCAAATATATTATTTATAAATATAGAATTAGAAAAATATAAGCGTCAATTATTTAATAATATGATTTACAGTGAAGGGGCAGTATATTTAATCAATAATCAGTAAATTTACCAATTAAAAGAAGTCGTGAAATCCACGACTTCTTTTAATTTAACTAGCTTCTTTTTTATAGCCTAAATTTATGATTAACTGATTTAAAAATTCTATATTTTTTTCTTTTTCATCAGGATGAGATTCAACCATAGTATAAATACTAGCTAATAAAGCTTCTACTAATCTAATATTGCAAATACATTCTTTAGAGGTATTGCAGCTATTAGAAAGGGTGTTAAAAATTCTATTTATCAAAGCTATAATGTTTCTTTCAATTTCAGTATTTAATTTATCTTGATTTTTATTAGTAAGATCAGCTTTAATAAGTTCTTGAGTTAATATATATCTTTCTTCTATACTTTCATAAAGTATTTTAACGCAAGAATTTGCTTTATATATATCTTTTGAATCCATTAAAATTTCAAGCTTAACATAAGTTGTTTCTAAATTATATTCTAAAATCCTTATAAGAAGTTTACTTTTGTTTGAAAAATAATTATAAATTGTTCCTGTAGATATATTGGATTTTTTAGCTATAAGCTTCATATCTACTTTTTCATATCCCCTTTGAATAAATAGTTCTTTTGCACAATTGATTATCGAACCCTCAATATCACTAACAGTGTTAGTCACACTTTATCACCTCATAATAATATAATTCTTTTACGTATAATTATGATTATAATGTCCTTTGTCGTACTTTGTCAATAATGCAAACTGACAGAATTAAATAGAATAATTTTTAATTATATAAAACATAATATTCATAAGGAGTGATAAATATGAAAAAATTTTTTCCAGAAGATAATATGCCACAGAGTTTAAGTAATATGAGTAATATGATGAAATCTTCAGATATACCAAAAGAGAATAATATAACAATATCAAAGGTTAGAAAAAATTCAGAAGGGGATATTACAGATGTAATGCTTTCTAATGGAGAAGAATATTCTATAAAAGAAGCTGTGGAGATGACAAAAGAAGGTTTAATAAATGGGGTAAATGTAAGTAAAGCGAAAAATGGAAGGGAATATTTAAAAAACAATCCAAATGGAACAGAAGAGGATAATTTAAGTAATAAACCTACATTTTAAGATTTATATCAGTTAAAATTAAAAATAATTAGGGAAGAAATTTGAAGTTTCTTCCCTAATTATTTTTTATGCTAAAATATATTTCATTAAAAATATCTCTAATTTAAATTGAGATTTATATTGATTTCATTCAAAATTATTAAAATTACTCTATTAGTTTATAATCATTATTAGTTATGTTGAATTTGTCTTTTAATCCATTAGTTAAATAAATTTCTTTATCTTTTGTAATGAAGATAGCTTCAATATTTTCTAGTGAATTTACAAATTCCAATCCTTTTTCTCTTCCTAAAGCAAAAGTAGAGGTAGATAATGCATCCCCATCCATAGAAGTATTGCTTAAGATTGTTACACTTAACAAATCATTTTCATAAGGGTATCCAGTTTCAGGATTTAATATGTGGTGGTACAATTTACCATCTACTTCTAAAAATCTTTGATATGTACCAGAGGTTACTATAGATTTATCATTAACTAGCATATTGCCAACAGTATCATTGTTGCCTCCGTTAGGATCTTGAATTCCTATTTTCCATTGGTTACCGTTAGGCTTGTTTCCTAAAATATATAAATTTCCGCCTAAATTAACCATAGCACTTTTAACACCATTATCAATTAAAAGATTTTTTATCTCATCAGCAGCATATCCTTTAGCAATTCCACCTAAATCTATAATCATATTTGGCTTTTTTAAGAAGATGCTACTTTTTTCATCATCTATAACAATATCATTATAATTAATAAGAGATTTTTTTTCTGAAATTTCTTTTTCGCTAGGTACTCTAGCATTTTCACTGCCAATTCCCCAAAGTTTAACTATAGGTCCTATTGTTATATCAAAATTACCATTAGAAATTTTACCATAGTTAAGTCCACTTTTAATTATATTAAAAGTATCCTTTCCTACAACTACTGCTTCTTTACCAGACATTTCATTAACTTTATCAAGTTCTGTGCCTTCTTTATTTATACTTACCTTATTTTCTAAATCCTTTAATCTATCAAAGGCTTTATCTAATATGGAAGTATCCTTTGAGTCAAAAATTTGAATAGTGCATACTGTTCCCATAACTACTTCTGTGTGAGATAGGGGCTCCTTTGTACTATTATTAGAGGATGAACAACCAGATAAAATAGTGATAGATAAGATTAATAAGGATATGACATATAATTTTAGTTTTTTCATATATATCCTCCAAAGTCTAATTTTTACTATTTATTTTTCAAAATCAAAGACTTTAGGAATTAATCCTAAAGTCTCTTATTTTTGATTTATTTTTTAGCAGGTTTAACTACAACTGTGTCAGTCTTACCTTTTTCAGCAGCTTTTAAAGCTTCCTTTGCTAAAGTTTTGAAGTCCTCAGTTGAATGAGTTGCTCCAGTTATGTTATCAACATCATCTGGATTGCCTTTTTCAACTAAAGCTTTGTTAAAATCCGCAGAGAATTTTGATGGCCAAGTTTCACTATTAGCTTTCATACTTTTTTCATATTCGGTATCTTGAGATTTAAGTTTTCCTTCTTCATTTACATAGTCGGCATTACTTTCAGAGATTTTACCATCGGCAACTGTTACTTCAACAAAAGCTTTCCAACCATGATCATCTAACTCAGAATATTCAGCTTTGTATTTTCCATCTTTTAATTCTTTTGATGCTGATGAAGATCCACAACCCACTAACATTGCTGAAGTTAATAATGCGGCAGAAATAACACTTACTAGTTTTTTATTCATTTCAAAATCCCTCCTGTGAAATTCACATTCATTTAATAAAATATATTAATTACTATGTAAATATAAATATTTTTACATAGTAAGTATGGAAACTAATACAGTAATTAGAATTACACCCTACATGAGGTAATTTTATTAAAAAATTAACAAAAAGTAAAGTGAATTGTGAATTTTTGTTGAAAAATTATAGAATTATCAGAAAATATTTACTAAAATGCATATCATAACTAAGTTTATATTTATATTAGAACAAATTTTTTAGAAAATTTCAACAATTTTATGATATTATTTTTTATTATACCTACAAAATTTAAATTAAAGAATATAATAGCTTTATGCTATTATGTTAATAATTTTATCATAGTTTAAAATTTAAGAGCTTTTATAAATATTATATAACATGTTAAAATTATAGCATAATATTATTTTATAATAAACAATATTATGC
>NZ_JACSQB010000030.1 GCF_014836835.1 Clostridium faecium
CATTTATAGTTCTGCTTATTAAACTTGTTCCCCAAACATTTCTTGCGAGTTCCTGTCCATCTTTATTTGTTTCTAATATAACATTATCTCCCTCATATAGATAGTTTGTTATATTACCTTCTATGTCTTTTAGTACTCTTAAACCTTCAGCATCGTATCCATTTTTAGCTATGGTTTTGTTATCTTTTACAACTTCTATTAGCTGATTAAATAGATCATATTTATATTCTATATGCTCCTCATTTAAAGAACTTATAATTCTTGCACCTATCAATAATTCTGACGGCTCTATATTAGTTGTTTTTTCGGCTATTTGGTTTCCATTATTATCATAGTTAAAGTATTTTTCTGAAATAACTATATCATTTTGACTAGAAATTATAGATAAAAGCCTATTTTGCCCATTATATACATATTTATTCAAAATAGTTAAATCTTTATCTACAATTTTTTCCGTTTCTCTATTTCCTGCTGAATCATAGGTATAAGATGTTAATTTACCTGTTGGCTCTTTAACTGAAGATAATCTGTTTAGGTTATCATAGGTATATAGTGTTGTTCCCTTTTCATCATGTTTACCTATCATATTCCCTGCATTATCATAGGTATAACTAAAGGATTCTAAAATCTCACCGGACTTTTTAGTGTTTACAAGAGTTTTTAATCGATTATTTTCAAGATAATCATATTCTTCCTTTGATCCATCAGGATATATAGTACACTTTTTATTTCCATTTTCATAGTATTCATAGCTAGTTATTTCACCATTTGATATTACAGTCTTAAGTCTATTTGCACTATCATAAACTTTTTTTACTGTGTTTCCTTTAGGATCAGTGGTTATTTCTGCCTTTTCACCACTAGGAAGTCCCTCAAGTGAATCGTATATAAATGTACTTTTACCAAATTCAGGTACCTCTTTCGATACTGTTCTATTTAAGAAGTCATATTCTCTTTTTATTGTACCTTTATTATCTGTAACAGTTAATTGATTGCCATTATTGTCATAGGTATATGATATATTTATATCTTCTATTGTTTCTAAAATTTTTCTTCCATGTATATCATAACTATATGAAGTAATCTTTCCATTCTTATCTTTTTTACTTTTTATATTTCCATCACAGTAATAGGTATAACTTTCTATCTTACTATTAAATTCATTATCTACATCTATTCCATTTGGATCTATTATTTTTGTAAGCTTATTAGCAATATTATATTCATAGGTAGTTCTGTTACCTTTTCCATCTGTTTGAGATATTTTATTGCCATTGTTATCGTAAGTATAGCTTGTAATATTTCTATTTGCATCTATTACTTCTGTTAACCTATTTAATTCGTCATATCTAAATTCTGTAATGTTTCCATTTCCATCTGTCTTAGATTCAATATTACCATTTTCATCATAGGCTTGTTTAGTAATATTTCCAGCTGCATCAATGGTAGCTATAAGTCTATTGGCTTTATCATACTCAAAAGTATTTACATTATTTAATGCATCATAAGATTTATATTGAAGATTGTTTTCTTTATATTCTAATCTTTCAATAATATTTCCTAATCCATCTCTTCTTTCAATCAATCTTCCAAGTGCATCATAGGTATTAGATTTTACATTTCCTAACCAATCAATTTCTTTAGTTATGTTACCATCTTCATCATACTCATATCTATTTTCATAAGAAGCAGAATTATTACCTGTATTTCCGTCTGATATAGACTTTGAAATTACTCTATTAAGTCCATCGTAAGTATACTCTGTAACATTACCTTTTCCATCTACCTCAAATCTTTTATTGCCATTCTTATCATAGCTGGTTTTAGTAGTTATGATTTCACTGTTATCTTCTTTAGATTGAGAATTTGATAATGGCCTTCCTTCTGTATCATAGGTCATTATATTTATTTTACCTGTGCTGTCTTTTCTATAAACATTATTTCCATCTAAGTCATATTGATACAGTACTACATTTTCCTCTATTGAACTATCACCATTAATTACAGCTTTTCTAATTTTGCCAAAGATATTGTATTCAATATTTGAAACAACATTACCATTTCCATCTATCTTACTTGTAAGATTTCCTCTTAGATTATAAGTGTTTTTCTCTAATTCTTTTTCTTCTAAAGTATTAGATATGGATTTTTTAGATAATAAATTGCCTACTCCATTATAGCTATAAACTATATTATTTCCTTTAGCATCTGTTTCTTTAATTAAATTTTTTAAGCCATCATATTTATACTTCTTAGAAAACTCAAGTCCATTTTCTTTTGAAACAGGATCTAATTCTTCCTGAAGCATATTACCTAAGTTATATCTAAATTCTTTTCCATAAGCATTTCTAATTTTTTCTTCTTTAGACTCTCCACTTGCATTTTTATAAGCTAGTCCATCAACTTCTTTTATTACATTATCACAGGCATCATACATATAAGCTTTTATTACTACATATTCTGATCCTATTAATTTTTCTTCTGTAACTACTCTTCCTCTGCTGTCATGAGTATACTTTGTTTTAGAATTTGATACCTTATCTTTAGGAGTAATTTTTTCTATAAGTCTTCCCATTAAATCATAGACATAACTCGTGGTCTCATCTTTAGCATTTGTTTCGCTTAATAACATCCCTTTATTATTGTAAGAATACCTTTTTACATTTCCATTATAATCTGTTTCACTTTCAATCTGATCTAAAGTATTATAAGTTATGTGTTTAGCTGCTTCTACTTTATTTCCATTTTCATCTATTAAAGTTTTACTCTCTGATATTTTCCTATTTTTATTATCATAGGAATAAGTAATTTTATTTCCACTAGCACTGGTTTCCGATATAAGGTTTCCGTTTTTATCATATTCATACTCAGTGATAATATCCTTAAGCGTCTTGTCACTTATATCATTACCATAAATATCACATTTTTTAACATACTCATATTTTTTCGAAGGTAATCCAAGCTTATTATTAGAATATCCAATAATGATAAAATCTCCTTCATTTTCTATATAGCTAAATTCTTTTGATAGGTTGTTATCTTTATCATATTCGTATTCTTTTCTTCTTCCTTCGTTATCATATTCTACTTTTAACATTCCATCTTTAAAATATTCATAATTCTTTTCAAAAACTTCTTCAGGTATTTCTCCTGAAAATACTAGGTCTTTTCCCATGATTTCTTTTATTAGATTGCCATTTTTATCATATTCAAATCCCTTATATATATATTTTATACCACCATCTTCATCTTCAAGGGCTTCATATCTAGAACTAATTTTATTTAATCCATTGTATTTATAGTAACTTGTATTGCCTCTTGCATCTCTTTCATAAGCTATATTCCCTAAAGCATCATAACTCTTTGTATAGGCAGTTCCATCTGAGTTTATAACTTTTACTTCCCTATCTTTGTAATCTGTAATCACATAGGTTTTTATATAGTTACTTTCATCAAAGTAAGTTTTAATAGCTTTTTTAACACCTATGCCTTTTACTGTATTGACAATTTCATATTCATACTCTTCAGATAAAATACCATCTATATACTTTTTGATAGGTCTATTTACACTATCATATTCATAGGTATATATAACTCCACTTGGCAGCTTTTCATATATCTTATTTCCATAGATATCATACTCATATGTTGTTTTATTATTTTCTTCGTCTATAATAGTTTTTATATTTCCATTGTCATAATAAGCATATCTTATTCCATGATCTCCACTATAGGTATGAGAATTAATATTATCTAGTGAAGCATTATAAAGATTTGGTGAAATCTCTTTTACTTTTCTTCCTAGAGAATCATAAACCATTCTTGTAGTTTCTTCTCCACCTTTAACAATGATTTTTTCTAAATTTCCTTTATAGTCATAAGTAAATTCTTTTTCTACTCCCTTTGCTGATTCAGATTTAATCATAAATCCAAAGTCATTATAAGTATTTTCTACAGTTTTATTCTCAGGATTTGTTATAGACTTTTTATTACCATATCTATCGTAAGTATAAATTTCAACTCCGCCTTCTGGATTTTTTACACTTTTAACTAATCCTTTCAATTTGCATCCATCATTAATAGACTCGTTTGCATCATAATACTCATAAGTTGTTATTGCTTCTTCACCATTGTCATTTGGATTTATTTTTTCTATTTTCTTTATTAAGTTTTTCTTTTCCTTATCATATTCATAGGAAATGCTACGTGCAACTGTCATATCAGCTTCTTTGATAACTTCTTTTACAATATTATTTTTCTCATCATATTCTCTTTCAGTTACAGTTAAATCTGGATTTACCTCTTTTATAATATTTCCTTTTTTATCTCTTGTGTAAGTAGTAACATTACCTAATTTATCAAACTTTTTAACTACTTCTTCAACTTCACTTACTCCTTCATCATTAGCATCATATTCTATTATGGTTAGTCTGCCTTCTGGATCTGTTTCTGCTGCTAAAAATAAACTTACATTATAAAGTTGTTTTGTTGTTCTTCCATTAGAGTCTTTAATTTCTAAAACTCTATTTTTATTATCATAATTATAGGTTAATTTATTTCCATTGATATCTGTTTTTTCTTTTACTTTTCCCTTATTATCTGTACTATCAAAATATGTAATAGTTTCTATAGTTTTTCCTGCTTCAATTACTTCTGATAGTTTTTTGTTAGCATCATATTTGTATTCATATAGTGTATTTCCATTAAAATCTACCACACTAGAAAGCAATTTATTTGGATTATAATTATATTGAACTACTCTTTTTATGATTCCATTTATATTTTCAGAAATCTTTATTAAATTCCCATCTTTGTATTCAAATTCATAAATTTTTCCTAATAAATTATCAATTTTTTTGATTGTTCTATCACTATTGTAGTGAATTCTTAATGCGTTATCATTTTTATCTTTTATAAACGATAACAACCCGCTGGCTGTATATCCATACTTAACTTGATTTTTAGCTGTAAGTTCATGAGTTCCATCACTATTTTTAATAAGTTCATTTCTGTTATCTATAGGAGTATACTTTCCATTTTCCTCTTTAAAACTTTGTACACTTCCATCAGGCAGTGTTATAGTTTTACCTTTGATTTCATATTTTGCTTCTATATCTTTTATTTCCGATTCAAAGCTTAATCTCCATCCATTTCCTAGTGAACTTTTAGTTGTACTTTCATTTGAATTATATGTTCTTTCTAAATTTACTTCTAAACTAGGAAGTTCTATTTTTATATCTTCAAAAGTTTTAGAGTAATTTCCAGTGATACCAGTTTGACCTTCCTGTCCTAAAAGCTTTTTTATTTGATATTGATAATCTGTGATAAATTTATTTACTGGTTTTTTATACTCTATGTAATTACTTCCACCATTACTTATACCTATAAAATCTCCCATAGATTCAGTAATATCTTCTAAAAATACAGGTTCATATTTGACAGTAGAGCTATCTGATATTTTATCTCCACTTCCTTGAACTTTATTACTTTCATAAACATATGGACCATCTGAAGTTCCCCAATAGTTAAGAGTTGCATCTACTATTCTCTCAAAACTGGTTAAACCTATACCATAATTATTTTTAAATGAGTTATATGTAATAGTAGCACTTATAATTTTACTATTAGCCCACACGCCATATTCATTATTATGGATTTTGTTATATTGTATTCTAGCTTGTCCATCAACGAGTTTAATTCCTGTATTACAATCGGTTATAATAGATGAATATATCTCCAAAAGCTTATTGCTAAATACCGCTACACCATTATAGTTACAATTTGAAATTTTTGAACCAGAAATAGTAACTTTACTATTTCCTGATATCCATATACCATTTTCAAATCCACTATCTATTGATTTATTTCCTAAAATAGTAACGCCATCTATAGTTATATTTTTTGTATTATTAATACTTACATATACCGCATACTCTTTAAAGTTAGATATCTTTGAATCATTATATAAAGTTAAATTAGCATTTTTATTGTTTATATTAACTCCCGATTTACAGTTTTCAATTGTAATTCTCTCTAAATCTATATTAGCATTTATGTTATCTTTATTATATACAGAGTGGTCTATAGCATATTCTTTTATATTACTTATATCCACAACATATGCTTTAATACTTTTATTTGTAAATATTCCAGTTTCAGCATTGAGTATTTTTGAATTAGTGATTGTCATCTCATCACTAAAATTTAAAAGTGCATATCTATCTGTTGTTTGTATTGTACTGTCATTAATATGCATAGTTTTGAAATTTCTAATTAGTGAACTGCTTCCACCGGAATAAGATAATTGTGTATTCTTTAATACTGTAGTTCCTGAGTTTTCAAGAAGATATAGAATTTTATCTGCTGTACTTTGTCCTCCATATTTAATCACTGAATTTTCAGCAATAAAATTACTACCTGAATAAACAAGAATTCCTTTAAAAAATCCATCAACTATATTTTTAATTGGGATATGTCCTACATAATCAGGATTAGACTTTCCATTAATTGTTTTTCCTCCTGCATTTAAAGAAGTTATAACAACCTTATCAGTAGACTTTCCTTCTAAAGATAAATTTCCCAATATCTTTATCTCACCAATAGCATTAATCTTTGTACCTTCTGTTATTTTAACTGATTTTTTTCTGTTAACTACTAAAATATTATTAACTACATAATTATATTTACTTTTAGAAATAGTTGTATTTACATTTAATGTACCATCTATTAAGATACCATCTATAGTGTTGCCACTTATTACATTAGTGCTATCTTTAGGATTTATGGTTTTAAATAAATCTGTATTATTTTCTTTAATAGAATTTATATCTACTTCTATAGCAGCTCCTATTCTATTTCTAACTATATTTGCATCTGACATTTTATTATTTCTAATAGTATTTTTAGTTAAAAGAATATTAGATAAATAATTAACAGCTATATTTATTCCTGAATAACCATTATTCTCTATAATATTACTGTCTACTTCTATTTTTCTGCCAGTATTAACTGATAAAATTTGATGCTTTTGTATAATGTTAATGGCTGTAGAACTATTTTTTATGGTATTTTTTGATATCTTCATGACTTTATTACTTTGAGTCTTATTATTAATTTCACTAATATCTATACCATTTATTGCATTTCTATCTAAAATATTTCCTTCAATTAAAACATATCCTAAGCTATTGCTAAGAACTATACCGCTTTCAAAATCATAAAGTTCATTATTTTTTAAATTGATATCTTTATCCCCTTTTATTGTGATTCCTGTATAAATCTTACCAAGAATTTCACTATCTTTATAGCTACTCTTATCATAGAGCTTAGAATTTTCTAAAGATAAATTTCCCTCAATATCTAAAAATCTTTTGTTTGAATATGCTCTTACATTTTGTCTTTCCAAATAAAAATTAGTATAACTGGCATCTAAAAATCCTGTATTCTTAACTTTTATTCCAAAATGCTCACTTACATCAGTATCTTTCCTTTTATCAGTAAAAGTAATTTGTTTACCACTTATGGAGGCACCTCTTGCTATTAGTTTCCCCTTTACTTCTATTCCACTGGTAGAATCTATATCATTGCTTGAATTATCCTGTGTAAACTCTATTTTTGCTCCTTCTTCAATAGTTACTGTAGCATTTTCTGCAATTTCTACTACTTCCGATATCTTTATTACATCTCCAGATTTCCATACCTCATCCTCAGTTATAATTCTTCGGCTTTCTTTATAGAACTTTAATGATAATGCTATTGCTCCTGAACCAGTTTCATCTCCAGATAATTCACCATTAGTCATATATTCTGGTTCGCCGGATTTTGTTGTATCTGACAATAACCAATATTTTATTTGATAACCATAATTATTCCCACTTAACTTAACTCGTATAGCTTTTATAGTATATCCATCTACCCCAGCAAGTTCATTATTCTCTTTCCATTCACTCCATCTTTCATTGGAGTAAACTTGATATTCTATGCCCATTCCTGGATAATTCTTTAGAGTTTTAGGACTCAATCTTAAATTAACTTTCTCAATTTGTGAGCCTTCTTGAAAACCCATAATTCCATCTACAATTTCCATATATACTGCCATAAAATGGCTTATCTACTAAAGTTGTGTAATCCTTTTCATTGTTACTTATTAAAGTTATGGTATTTTGATTTTCTAATAATATTTCTCCTTCTTCTAGCAGATCAAAACTAGATTTTTTACTTTTAATTGTGTATTTACTATTAGCTTTTAATTTTTTATTATTTTCTTTTATACTATAGTCAGCACTAACTTTAAATGATATCTGATTTATGTTTTTCAAATTTTCTAGTTTTATATTAAACTTATGTTCTGTTGAAAAAACGCTGAAAATTGTATTGCTTTTACCATAAACAATCAAACTATTGTTTAATAAAAAAAAGCTTATTAATAATATTGCTAATAAATTTTTTCTTTTATTTTTTTTCAATTTTTCACCTCCAAATATATGATAAAATGACAAAATCTATTTTATTATATATCTTATACAAAATCAACTAATTTTTTAAATAATATTTAATATCATTAGAAAATGATAAAAATTTTTATAGATTTACTACATTTTGATAATAAAAAAAGTCTAATAACATATGTTATTAGACTTTTTTGTCGATTTTAGTCAATGCATCTCATAAGTATTACTGTACCACTGTCAAAGGTCAATGACACTTGTTCTTCAATAAACTCATTTGATAGAGTTAAATTATCACTTAAGTTTAGATAATAAGAATTGAGTTCATATTTTGCACCTTTTATAGTGAGGTTTTTTACGTCTTCTTTAAATGCTATTAAAGAAAAACAATCACCTTTTTTACCACTGATGGTAGTAGGGGTATTTATCATTGTAATGCTGTTGTTTTCATCTACTATATAGGCTTTTATATTTTCTTTTAAGGCTCTATATAATACACATAGGTTCCCAAGAAAATGGTCCATTCTGCTTCCTGTGCATCCTAAAAATACTACTTCTTCCGATTTATGCTCTATGGCTATGTTTAGAGCAAGATCTGTATCTGTAAAATCTTTTTCACTTGGAACTGTTAAAATTTCTGTTTTCTCTTTAAAATAATTAAGTACCTTTTTATCAATTGAGTCAAAGTCCCCTAATAAAATTTTAGGAGTTATTCCATATTGGTATAAACAATTTGCACCACTGTCTGCTGCTATTATTTCATAGCCTTTTTCAATATAGCTCTCTAATATCTCCTTACTAGGAGCTTTTCCTCCAGATACTATTGCTATTTTCATATTAAATTCCTTCTTTTAAAAGTTTAATATTTTTTTCTATTTCATTATTTCTAAAGACTGCAGAGCCTGCAACTATTACATTGGCCCCAGCATCTACTACAGTTTTTATATTAGATGCATCTATTCCACCGTCAACTTGTATCATTAATTCTTTATTGCAGCTTTCAGCTAAAGATTTAACTTCCCTTACCTTGTCACCACAATAGTTTATATATTTTTGTCCGCCAAATCCAGGGTTAACAGACATTATAAGTACCATATCTAAATCTTTGATTAAATGTTTTATATTATTTACTGGTGTAGCTGGATTTAATGCTACTCCTGCCTTAATTCCAAAGCTTTTAATATAATTTATAGTTCTATCTAAATGTCTATCTGCTTCAGCATGAATAGTTATTATATCTGCCCCTGCATCTACAAATTCCTTAATATATCTAGCTGGTTCTTCTATCATAAGATGAACATCAAAGGTTAAGTTTGTATATTTTCTTATGGATTTTATTACTGGAAAGCCAAAAGAAATATTAGGTACAAACATTCCATCCATAACGTCAATATGAATCATATCTGCTCCATATTGCTCTAAGTTTTTTACTGCTTCCCCCAAATTTGCAAAGTCAGCAGATAATATTGAAGGTGATAATTTCATCATTTTCTGTTCCCCCTACTTATAATTTCTTCTAAGGTTTTTATATAAAATTCATACCTACTTTTATGAATTTTTCCTCGTTCCACTGCATTTTTAACACCACATTTTGGCTCTTTGTAGTGTACACAATTATTAAACTTACATTCATCTCTATACTCATCAAATTCTTTAAAACAATATTGAAGTTGTTCTTTATTTATAAAATCTAATTCCAATGATGAAAATCCTGGTGTATCTACTAAAAATCCATCTTCTAACTCAATAAGTTCACTATGTCTTGTAGTATGCTTTCCTCTTTTTAGTTTATCACTAATTTCTCCAGTCTGCATAACTTCTCTTCCAATAAAATTATTTAATATTGTAGATTTTCCTACTCCTGATGGACCACAAAATACACTTATATTACCCTTTATTTTTTCTCTTAATTGATCTAATCCTTTATTGTTTTTAGCTTCTAAATAAAGAACTTCATAACCAGCAGATTCTAACTCATCTTTTATGCTGCTTTTATCTTCATATACTAAGTCCATTTTATTAAAACAAACCACTGCCTTTAATCCATTATACTCACATAAAAGTAAAAATTTATTTAATAAATCTTTATTTAAATCTGGATGTTTAAAGGCGAAAACCACAAAAGCTTGAGTTACATTTGCTACTGCTGGTCTTATTAATTCTGTTTTTCTCTCATAGATTTTTTCTATAGATGCAGAATCCTTTTCAATGGAAATTTCAACATTATCACCAATCATTGGTGTTAAATTGTTGTATCTAAATTTTCCTCTAGCTTTACATTTATATATCTCACCATTTACATTAACGTAATAAAGACCACCTATTCCTTTAACAATTACTCCACCCATATGTCCTCCAAAGTCTTATTGCTTATCTTGATTTGGTTCTGTTGTTTTATCATCATCTTCTGGTTCTTTTGCTTTTACTGTTAACTTTATAGTTTCTCCCTTATCAATTTTAGTGTCAGGTGTTATATCTTGAGATTCAACTATATCATCATCATTTCCTGAAACCTGTACATTTAATCCTAAAGATGCTGCTAATTCTTTAGCATCCTTTACAGTTTCTCCTCTAAAATCTGGTACTATTACCTTCTCTGGTTTTGGTTCCTCATATTTATAGTAATTTACGTTTATTACTTCTTGCTCCTTAACCTTTGTTCCAGATGCAATACTTTGATTAAATATTATTCCATCTTTGCTTATATCGTCAGTTATTACTGGAACTTTTTCTCCAAGTTTAAGCTTAGAAATACTAAGTATGCTCTCTGCAGCATCTATAGATTCACCTTTTAAGCTAGGAACTACAGTAGACTTAATTGAAGATCCTTTACTTACTACTATATTGACAGCATCACCTTTTTTCACTAAGGCATATGGCTGAGGATCCTGTCTTATAACTGTTCCTTCAGAATAAGTTTCATTATTCTCTTCAGTTATAGTTCCCACCCTTAATCCTAAACTTACTATTTCATTTTGCGCATTTTCTGAAGATGTATTTCTTAAATCTGGAACCTTAATCTCTTCTGGTCCTTCACTTAAAATGACTTTTACTTCAAAATTCTTTTTAACTGTTGTTCCTACATTAGGTATACATTTTATAATAGTACCTTTAGGTTTATCATTTTTTTCTTTTCCATCAACTACAAAGACAAGTCCTAAATCTTCAACCATCTTTTTTCCTTGTTCTTCAGTTTTTCCTAATATGGATGGAACTTTTATTTCTTTAGAACTGTTTGGTTTAAGGTTTACCATTTTAGAATATATAGCACTTGAAAAAATTCCTAATATTACCAAAAATATAGTAGCAAAAGAAATTATTATCATCTTCTTTTTCTTTTTATCTATTCCCTTTGAAGTAGCTTTCTTTTTTGGTTCTTCTTCTTCAAAATCATCATCTTCATCATCAAAATCTTCTTCTTCAAAATCATTTTTCTTATATGAAGCTTTTATTTTATCAACTTGAACAGGGTCCATAACTCTAGTATAATCTTCATCTATATTAGTGTTTTGAACTATAGTATAATCTTGATTATTTTGTATCTTCTTTAAATCATTTAATAATTCTGTAGCAGTTTGATATCTTTTAATAGGGTCTTTTTCAATTGCTTTCATTATTAAATTACTTAAACCAACAGGAATATTATAATTTATTGCACTTGGCGGAACTACTGGTTCTTGAATATGTTTTAAAGCTATTGAAACAGGACTATCACCATCAAAAGGCAGTTTACCTGTTGCCATTTCATAAAGCACAATACCAAGAGAGTATATGTCTGTTCTAAAATCCACTACTTTTCCTTTTGCCTGTTCTGGTGAAAAATAATGTGCTGATCCTATAACTTTACTTGTATGAGTTATAGTATCTGTATTAGACGCTTTAGCTATTCCAAAATCCGTAACCTTTACTGTGCCATCCTCTGTCACAAGAATATTATGAGGTTTTATATCTCTATGAATTATGCCATTTTTATGAGCACACTCTAATGCTTTGGCAATTTGTATACCTATAGATACTACTTCCTCATAAGGTAAATTGCCTCTTTCATTTATTATTTTCTTTAAGGTCTTTCCATTTACAAGTTCCATAACTATATAGTTATATTTACCTTCAACACCTACATCAAATACATTGACTATATTATTATGTGAAAAGCTAGCTGCTGCTGCTGCTTCTTTTCTAAACTTATCTGTAAACTCAAAATTTGAGGTGTACTCGTCTTTTAAGATTTTTACTGCTACATATCTATTTAGAAGACGACATTTGGCTTTATATACTACTGCCATGCCACCTTCACCAATTTTTTCAATTAGTTCATATCTACTCCCCAATATGGTTCCAATCATCTCCGCACTCTCCTTTAAATATGATAACTGAGATGTTATCTCTTCCGCCTTTTTCTTTACTTAGCTCTACTAATTTTTCACAGCTTCCACCTTCGTAATTAGTAATTATATCATATATTTCTTCTGTAGTTACTTCATTAGTAAGTCCATCTGTACAGAGCAATACCTTTTCTACATTATTAATATCTAATTTATAAATATCTACTTCTACAGATGGCTTTGTACCAATTGCCCTAGTAATCACATTTTTATTTGGATGATTTACAGCCTCTTCCTCATTTATTGTTCCATTATCTAGTAATTCTTGTACTAAAGAATGATCTTTTGTTATTTTCATTAAAGAATTATTACATAATGCATAACATCTGCTATCTCCTACATTTCCAACTAGTAATACATCATCTTTTATATAACAAACTGTTATAGTAGTTCCCATACCTCTATAATTTTCATTTAATAAAGCATGTTTATATACGCTATGATTTGCTTTATTAATAGCTTCAATTAAAGCTTTTTCTGGGTCATCATTTCTATGTTCCTTTATATACCCTATAACAATTTCTAGAGCAAGTTTACTTGCAACTTCTCCAGCATTATGTCCTCCCATACCATCAGCTATACCATAAACAGCCATACTGTCATCTTCAAAGTATCCAACAAAATCTTCATTCAAATTCCTTTTATTTCCAACATCTGACTGTATACCTATTAATCTCCCCATTCCTATAACTCCTTCTTCTCTAAATAACTTCTTCTAAGTTGTCCACAAGCAGCATTTATGTCCAATCCCATTTCCTTTCTAATTGTTGTTTCTATTCCATTTTTACACAATATATTTTTAAATCTATTTACTTCTTCCAAATTGGTCTTCTTTAAGCTACTCTCTTTTATTTCGTTTATAGGTATTAAATTAACATGGCAAAGCATGCCTTTTAAAATTTTTGAAAGTTCCTCTGCATTTTCTATACTATCATTAACTCCTTTTACTAATGCATACTCAAAAGTAACCCGTCTATTAGTCTTTGTAATGTAGTAGTTACAAGCTTCTAACAGTTCTTTAATAGAATAGGCTTTAGCTATAGGCATGGTCTTTCTTCTTAAGTCATCATTAGGAGCATGAAGTGAAATTGCTAAAGTTATTTGCAAATTTTTATCTGCCAACTCTTTAATTTTAGGAACTATTCCACAAGTAGATAAGGTTATATGCCTTTGTCCTATATTTAGCCCATATTCTGAGTTTACATCTTCTAGAAATTTAATTACATTATCAAAATTATCTAATGGTTCTCCGCTGCCCATTAAAACTATATTTGAAATTCTCTCTCCCAAATTTTCTTGTGCTTTAATGACTTGACCTAATATTTCTCCACTAGTCAAGTTTCTAACTACACCATCTATAGTAGATGCACAAAATTTGCATCCCATTTTGCATCCTATTTGAGTTGATACGCATATGGAATTACCATGATTATACTGCATAACTACAGACTCAATTAAATTATTATCTCTTAATGCAAAAAGATGTTTTCTGGTGTCACCTGCCTTTGATTTATAGGTTTCAACTATTTCAGGTACACCTACATAAAATTTATTTTCTAATTTTTCTTTTAAACTTTTAGGCAGGTTTTTCATATGGTTAAAATCATATACATATTTATATATCCAATCAAAAACCTGTTTTGCCCTAAATTCACTTTCACCATTTTCTTTCATCCATAACTTAAGTTCTTGTAAATTTAAGTCTAATATATTTTGCATAATGCACCTACCACATTCTACGTATTTTTGCTATAAAGAAACCATCCATATATTTATTTGGTAATATGGTTGCATATCCTTCTTCACTATATATTATGTTATTTGCATTTCCATAAAACAATGGTTCCAATTTAAAATTTTTATGTTCTTTTAAAAACCACTGTATATTATTTTCATTTTCCTCTTTATTTAATGTGCAAGTTGAATATAATATAATTCCATCTTTTTTCACATACTTTGCTGCATTTTTCATTATTTCTCTTTGTATTTTAACTATTTCTTTTAACTCTTTAGAGGTTTTGTTATATTTTATCTCTGGCTTTTTTCTTATAATTCCAAGTCCTGAACATGGAACATCAATGAGCACCCTGTCTGCACTATTTTCTAGTTGATTTTCATATATAGTAGCATCTAAAGTACCACAGCTTATATTTTTTATTCCTAACCTCTTTACATTTGAAAGAATTAAAGATAATTTATTTTCATGAATATCAAATGCCATTACTTTACCAGTGTTATTCATAATTTCTGATATATGAGTAGTCTTTCCTCCTGGGGCACTACATAAATCTAACACCGTCATATTTTCTTCTAAATCCATTGAAGGAGCAACCAACATAGCACTTTCATCCTGTACCGTCACATATCCTTCTTTAAATAATGGATTACTTTCAATACTTCTTCCATTCACCACTCTAATAGCTTCTGGACAAACGTACCCTTCCATTATATCATATTTGTTTTTTTCTAATTTTTCAAAGACTTCTTCATAGTCTCCTTTTAATGAATTCACCCTTAAAGTTATTGCAGGTCTTTCATTTAACCCCTTTAGAATGTCCTCTCCATAAGTCATTCCATAATGATTTATAAAATGGTTTATAAGCCATTTAGGAAAGGAATATGAAAAAGCCAATTTATCTATTTCATCATCATTATAATATTTTTTATCTAAATTTCTCAAATAATTTCTTAAAACTCCATTTACCAATTTAGAAGCACCTACTGATACATTCTTTTTAGTAAGATTTACTGCTTCATTTACTACAGCAAAATCTGGAACTTTATCTAAATACTTTATTTGATATATGGATATTCTAAGTATATTTAATACAAAATTCTCTAATTTATTGAAATTTTTCCCTGTAAAACTTTGAATAATTTTATCTATTGAATATTTGTACTTAATAGTTCCATACACTATTTCTGTAACTAATGCTTTATCTATTTCACTTAAATTACTATTATTAAGCTCTATTCCTAAAACAATATTAGAGTAAGCTTTATTATTAAAAACCTGACTTACTATTTCTGTTGCTATTTTTCTAGCGTTACTCATTCTCTTACCTCTATTTTCAATTATTTAAAATGTCTAAAGGAAAATAACAAGTTAACTTTTTATAATCCCTGTTATTTTCCTAAAATATACTAGTCGTTTCTTCTACTTATAAGTATCAATCTAGCTAATTGTGAAAGTGCAGTTATTACTGCAGCTACATAAGTTAATGCAGCGGCATTTAATACCTTTCTTGCTCCTCTAATCTCATCACCTACTAAAATCCCTTTAGATTGCAACACTGCAATTGCCCTATTTGAAGCATTAAATTCTACTGGTAATGTTACCAATTGGAATAAAACTACTGCTGCAAATAATACTATACCTGTTGTAACCAATGGCTTAATACTAAAAATTATTCCCATAAAAAATAATATCCAAGATGCATTTGAGCCTAAATTAGCTATTGGCACTAAAGCTGTTCTTAATCTTATAGGGCCATAGTTTTCTTTATGTTGAATGGCGTGACCTATTTCATGAGCTGCCACTCCTATAGATGATAATGAAGTACCTTCATAAACTTCCTGTGATAACCTAACCACTCTCCTTGAAGGATCATAGTGATCTGTTAATTTTCCTCTTACCATCTCAATAGGAATATCAAATAATCCATAAGAATCTAAAATTATTCTAGCCACATCTTTTCCTGTATAACCCATAGAACTATATATTTTGGAATATTTATTAAAAGTAGATTTAATATTATATTGCGCCCACATAGCAATTATCAGCGCTGGAATCAAAATTATCATAGTAGGATCATAATAGTAACCAAACATAATAAAACCTCCTTATTTTAGTTTAATACTCTTTTTAAGATGAACTTTGTTTAATTCATAATTGTAGCAATCAACAGTGCTCATCATATAATCTTTAGCAATTATAAAACTAGTTAAAAAATAATTTCAACCACAATTGTGCGTTTTATTAATAAGTTATTTGTTTTTACTTTTAAGTTCTACATTTTCTTCAATTACATTTCCTTTAATATATTCTGATACTTCTAATGGTTTTTTATTTGGGAATTGTATTTTTGTTATTAGTATAACCTTATCTTTTGTTGCTACTCTAATACCTTCTTTATTTACTTTTAAAATTGTTCCTGGCTTTTTATTACTTTCTTCTTGTAATAGCTTAGTAGATATAACCTTCATCATCTTGTCACCATAGAAAGTATACGCTATAGGGAAAGGATTTAATCCTCTTACAAAGTTGTGTATTTCTCTTGAGGATTTATCCCAATCAATGGCAGCCATTTCTTTATTTAACTTATGAGCATAACAGCTTTTCGAATCATCCTGTTTTTCTCCTGTAATTTCTCCCTTTGATAGTTTTTTTATAGTTTCTACTAATAAATCACTTCCGCTGTTCATTAAAACATCATGAAGTTCTCCAAAAGTCATGTTTTCATCAATTTCTACTTCATTTTTTAAAAGCATATCCCCTGTATCAAGTCCTACATCCATAAGCATTGTAGTATTTCCAGATTTTTTTTCACCTTCCATTATTGCATAATTTATAGGTGCTGCCCCTCTAAATTTAGGAAGTAATGAAGCATGAAGATTTATACAGCCATATTTAGCAATATCTAAAACTTCTTTTGAAAGTATTTGTCCAAAGGCTACCACAATTATAAAATCTGGCTCCATTTTTTTAAGCATATCTATTATTTCTGGTTCTTTTCTTAAGTTTTCTGGTTGATAAACAGGAATATTATGCTCTAATGCTACTTCTTTAACTGGTGACATAGCTAATGCCTTTCCTCTTCCTTTGGGTCTGTCTGGTTGAGTAAACACAGCCATCACCTCAAATTTATTAATTAATGCCTTTAAAGAAGGTACAGCAAAATCTGGTGTCCCCATAAATACTATCTTCATATTATGCCTCCTGTTCCTTTACAATTTTGTCTATATAAAGTATTCCATCTAAATGATCAATTTCGTGACAAAAAGCTCTTGCAAGGTAATCTTCTCCTTCTAATACTATATCCTCGCCTTTTTCATTCATAGCTTTAACTTTTACATATTTAGGTCTTTTAACCATTCCCTGCTGTCCTGGAACACTTAAGCATCCTTCCAAATCTGTAACTTCACCGCTTTTTTCAATTATTTCAGGATTTATTAAAACTATAGGTCCTTCTCCTATGTCTACAACAACTACTCTCTTTAGTATTCCCACTTGTGGTGCTGCAAGTCCAACACCGTTAGAAGCATACATAGTTTCTTTCATATCATTAATTAAAGTTAAAAGTCTGTCATCTATATTAGTTACCACTTTACTTTTTTTTCTTAAAATATCATCCTCTTTAGTTCTAATATTTCTTATAGCCATATTCTCTCTCCTTTACAGCATATTATTTGGGTTTACATCTATACTTACCCTTATATCATTATAGAGGTTATTCAATTCCTCATAAACAAAGTTTTTAATTCCAATTGCTAAATCTTCACTAAAATTCCCTTTGATTACAATTTGCCATCTATAGGCATTTTTTATCTTTGAAATGCCACAAGGACAAGGTCCTAATATTTGAATTTTATCATTTTTTTCTAAATAAAATTTTAATTTGTTACATATGTTTTGTATGGTTTTTATTAATAATTCCTCTTTTGTACTACTAAGATTTATACACATAATTTTAGCAAAAGGCGGATAGTTAAGGATTTCTCTAAGTTTAATTTCTTCATTATAAAACCCAATATAATTGTTCTCCACAGAACATTTTATGCTCAAATTGTCAGGGTTATAAGTCTGAACTACAACTTTTCCTTCTTTTTTTCCTCTTCCTGCCCTTCCTGATACCTGTGTTATAAGCTGAAAAGTTCTTTCACCAGCTCTATAATCTGGAAGATTTAAAGATAAATCTGCTGCAATAATTCCAACTAAAGTTACATTTGGGAAATCTAATCCCTTTGCTATCATTTGAGTTCCTATTAATATATCAGCTTCACCATTTTTAAAAGATTTATATATGTTTTCATAGGAATTTTTTTGTCTTGTAGTATCAAAGTCCATTCTTAGTGTTCTAGCTTTTGGAAATGTCTTTTTAACCTGAGCTTCCAACTGTTCTGTACCTATTCCAAAATACTTTACGTATTTACTTTTACATTTGGGGCAGGTTTTTACCTGTGGAACTTTAGCGCCACAATAATGACAACTTAATGCTTCATAAGAATTATGATAAGTTAAAGATATGTCACAATTGTGACATTTGAACACATATCCACAAGATCTGCAGGATACAAAAGTGGAATATCCTCTTCTATTTAAAAATAATAATATTTGCTCCTTGTTTTCTAAAGCTTTATTTATATTTTCATAAAGTATTTCACTAAAAATTGTTTTATTATTATTTATAAGTTCTTCCCTCATATCAGAAAGATAAATCTTAGGCAACTTTGCATTGTCTGCTCTTTTGTCAATAGTTATAAGTTCATATATTCCTTTATGACACTTGTAATAACTTTCTACAGATGGTGTAGCAGAACCTAAAACAAGCTTACAATTTTCTATTATACATTTTAATTCTCCAATTTCTTTAGCTACATATTTAGGATCACTATCAGACTTATAACTTCCTTCATGTTCCTCATCAATGACGATAAGTCCTAAATTTTTAAAAGGTAAAAAAATTGCTGATCTGGCACCTATTGCTACCTTTACTTTTCCACTTTTCACCCTCATCCATTCATCAAATTTTTCCCCATCACTGAGCTTACTATGAAATATAGCTACATCTTTTCCAAAACGTCCTTTAAATCGTTCCACCATCTGTGGAGTTAGTGAAATTTCCGGAATTAAAACTATTGAATCCTTTCCTTCTTCCATCATATTACTAACTAAATTCATATAAATTTCTGTTTTTCCGCTACCTGTAACTCCATGAAGTAAAAATTTACTATTCTCAGAGTTTAATATTCTATCTACAGCACTCTTTTGAACATCGTTTAATATCCTTTTATCATAGTTTTTATATACTTTATCATTATACCTATAAACAACGCTTTCCTCTGTGGTGAAAATTCCATTTTTAATTAATGTATTTATACAATGCAAAGAAAATCCCATTTCTTTTGTAAGCTCTGTTTTATTGTATATTCCATTATTATCTTTTATAAAATTATAAACATTTATATAATTTTCTTTCAAATATTTTTCTTCTAAAGCTTTTCCTAGTGTTATTACAGTTTTAGTTTTAAACTTCATTCCTTTTGTGATACCATTAGGAATTATTACTTTTATACACTCTAAATAAGTACAGAGATATTTTTTCCTCATTATTTCAATAAGCTTTATATCTTCTTCTCTCATTACTAAGAAATTATCGCAAATTTCTTTTATTGATTTTATTTTGGAAAAGTTCTCTTTTTTTAAGTCATCCTCTTTATAAAACTTTACTACAAATCCATCAATAAATTTATTTCCTAATCCGAAGGGAACTTTTACTCTATGTCCTAGTGATAATTTATCCTTTAAATCATTAGGAACTTTGTATGTAAATATTTTATCAACTTTTATTGCTTCATTATTAACAATAATTCCTGCAAAATCTTTCATAAGTTTCCCTCCTTTAAACTAACCTTAAATATTATATCATTTTAGTTATAGTAAATAAAATAATCAATTAACTGAGCATAACCCTTTTATTTGTAAAGATTTCTGCATTTTTAAAAATAAAAAGCGACAAAGTCGCTTTTTACAATCTTATAAATTATTTTCTGTAATAATATTAAATAATTCCATTGCTACTTCTCTTTTACTCATAGCACCTAGTGTGACAGAAGTTTTATCTCTTTTTATAATAGTTACTTTATTACTATCCTTGCCAAAACCAGCTTCACTATCAGTAATATCATTTGCAACAATATAATCAAGATTTTTCTTTTCTAATTTGCTTTTAGCATTTTCTATCACATTATTACTTTCAGCAGCAAATCCCACTAAAACTTGATTTTCTTTCAGCTGTCCAAGTTTTTTTAAGATGTCATTATCTCTTTCGAATTCTAGTACTAAATTACCTTCACCTTTTTTAATCTTTGTATTAGAATACTCTTTAATTTTATAATCAGCAACTGCTGCAGATTTTATAGCTATATCACAATTTTTAAAATGTGTCATAGCTTCATTATACATTTCATCATTAGTTGTAACCTTAATAAGATTTACTCCAAAAGGTGCCTTTAAATTGGAAGGTCCGCTTATTAAAGTAACCTCCGCGCCTCTATCTCTGGCTTCTTCTGCAATAGCGTATCCCATTTTGCCACTAGAACCATTAGTCATATATCTTACAGGGTCAATTGCTGATATAGTAGGTCCTGCTGTGACTAAAACCTTTTTACCTATTAAATCCTTTTTATCATAAAGTTTACTAACAATGATTTCTGCTATTAAATCTGTATCTTGAAGTTTGCCATCTCCAACATCTCCACAAGCTAATCTTCCACTGGATGGAGAAATAAATTCATATCCTAGTGATTTTAGTTTGCTCATATTATCCTGCACTATAGGGTTATTATACATATTAGTATTCATGGCTGGTGCAAAAATAACAGGCGCTTTTGTTGCCATTATTGTAGTTGAAAGCATATCGTCTGCTATGCCATTTGCCACTTTTCCAATAATATTAGCAGTTGCAGGTACAACCACTAATAAGTCCGCTTTTTTAGCTAAAGAAATATGTTGAATTTCCCAAGCTTTTGGCTCTGCAAACATATCTGTTATAACCATATTTTGGCTTAATGACTGAAAAGTAAGAGGAGTTACGAACTCTGTTGCTGATTTAGTCATTATAACATTCACATTAATATTTTTTTTTCTTAATTTGCTTATAACATCTAAAGCTTTATAAACAGCTATTCCACCACTAACCCCTATAACAACTGTTTTTTCTTTTAACATTTTATTTTAGCCCTTCTTTCGTAGTTTCAATTTCAAAGGCTCCCTCATTTATTTCATTAATAGCAATTGTAACAGGTTTAGTTGAATCTACCTCTATTAATTTTTCTCTTCCTTCTATTAACTGTCTTGCTCTTTTAGAAGCAGCAACTACTAAAGAGTACCTGTTATCTACTTTTTTTAATAGGTCTACTATTGATGGATTAATCATTGAATTGTTCATGTATTAAAACCTCCCTAATATTTCATCTTTTATTTTATATACTCTGCACTTTTCAGCAGCTATTATACTCTCAATTTTCTTAACTGCTTCATTTACTTCATCATTAATTACTGCATAATCATATTTTGAAGCAAAAGAAATTTCTTCATATGCAGAGCTTAATCGAGTTTTTAAAGATTCTGGTGTTTCGCTGCCTCTATTGGTAATTCGTGATTTTAATTCTTCCATTGACGGAGGCAGTATAAATATAAACACTCCATCTGGATAAGCAGATTTTATTTTTAATGCACCTTGAATATCAATTTCTAATATTACATCTTTTCCACTTTCCAACACCTCAAAAACTTTAGATTTTGGAGTTCCATAATAATTTCCATAGACTTCTGCATACTCTAAAAAATCATCGTTATCTATTCTCTCTAGAAATTCCTCTTTGTCTATAAAATAATAATTTACCCCATCTACTTCTCCAGCTCTTGGTTTTCTAGTGGTAGCAGACACTGATATCCATATATCATTTTTTTCTAACAGTGATTTACATACAGTACCTTTTCCTGCTCCTGAAGGACCAGATATAACTAATAATTGACCTTTAACTCCCATTTTATTCATCAACCTCTTCTATATGTTCATCTTCT
The DNA here is from genome assembly GCF_014836835.1 of Clostridium faecium. Lineage (GTDB taxonomy): Bacteria > Bacillota > Clostridia > Clostridiales > Clostridiaceae > Clostridium_J > Clostridium_J faecium. Next base: position 22,641 of record NZ_JACSQB010000030.1, read on the forward strand.
TTAGAAGACAATCTATGTGCAACAGTTTCTGGTTGTACTGCTGATAAGATTACATGATCACTGTCTGTTATAATTACTGCTCTAGTTCTTCTACCATATGTAGCATCAATAAGCATTCCTCTATCCCTTGCTTCTTGAATTATTCTTTTAATTGGTGCTGATTCAGGACTTACTATAGCAACCAATCTGTTGGCAGAAACTATATTTCCAAATCCTATGTTTATTAATTTTATACCCATTAGTTACCTCCTATTATTCTACATTTTGAACTTGTTCTCTCATTTTTTCAATTTCACTTTTAATATCCACAGCTAAATTAGTGATAGTTAAATCATTAACTTTAGATGCTATAGTATTGCTTTCTCTATTCATTTCTTGAATTATGAAATCTAATTTTCTTCCAACAGGTTCTTCTAACTGAAGTGTTTCTTTAATTTGACAAATATGACTGTTTAATCTCACAATTTCTTCATCTATTCCTGTTTTATCCGCTAAGAGCACTACTTCCATAGCAATTCTATTTTCGTCAAATTGGGAGTCTTCCAAAATTTCTTTAACCTTTTTAGTTAATTTTTCTCTGTATTCCATAGTTACCATTGGTACTCTTTCACTAATTTTATCAGTAAAATCTTTTATTAAATCACATCTGTGACTAATATCTTGATGTAATTTTACACCTTCAATTTCTCTCATATGTACTAATGAAGTCAAAGCTTCATTTAAAGATATTTGAATTTCTTCCCAAGCCTCTTCTAAATCTTCTTCTTTTTGTTTTAAATTAATAACTTCAGGAAATCTAGCTAAATTTGTTATAGAAATATCATCTCTTAAATCATACATAGACTGAATTGTTTTAAGGCAGTCCATATAACTTTTCACAAGTTCTTCATTTAAAACTGCCTCTACATTTTCTTTTTCATGATAATTTTGTGTTATAAATATATCAATCTTACCTCTTTTAATTTTTTCACTAACAACTTTTCTAATGTTGTCTTCTAATGAAATTAAAGCTCTAGGCATTCTAACATTTAGTTCAAAATATCTGTGATTAACACTTTTTATTTCTACAATAAAATTTGAGTGGCCATCTTTGCCACTTCCACGCCCAAAGCCTGTCATGCTTTTAATCATAAAAAAACGCATCCTTCCGACTTCTTTATAAATTCTTTAATTCCTATTATACAAAACTTACATCATCAATTTCAAGTTAAATATATAAGTATTAATTAGCAAATTGGAATATTTCTTAGATATTTAAAGAAAAACAAATTTATTCAACAATAATAGAGGCATCATTGCCTCTATTATTAGTTACTTTAATTATAGACATATAATCATTTTTATAACTTTTAATTATATTTGTCAAGCATTAAAAGTGCATTTATTGTGGTTTCTATATCATTTGTTAGGGATATTCTAAAATAATCGTATCCTAAATCTCCAAATACATATCCTGGAGTTACAACAATTCCATACTTACTTATTAATTCTGAACAAAATTCATAGGTAGTATAGTTTTTAGGCGTTTTGCACCAAATATAAAAAGTTGCATTAGTACTAAAAAATTTAATATTCTTTTCTTTTAATACCTTTTCCACTTTTCTTCTTCTTAAATCATAAATTTTTTTAATATTATCTTTATATTCTTTTCCTAAATTTAAAGAAGCACAAGCTGCTTTTTGTATTGGAATAAACTGGCCAGAATCTAAATTACTTTTTATTTTAGATAATAGGTTTATTACTTCACTTGACCCTACTGCATAGCCTATTCTAAATCCTGTCATATTATATAATTTAGAAAAGCTTCCAAACTCAATGGATTTTTTTTCTTCATCAAACTGAAGTATGCTTATAGGTTTATCCTCTAATGAAATTATTTCATTGTATGCAGCATCATTACATAATATTATATTTTTTTCTTCACAATAGTTTAAAATTTTTCTGAAAAATTCTTCATTTCCAGTTGCTCCTGTAGGATTATTAGGATAATTTATAAAGAATAATTTTGCCTTTGAAGAAATATTCTCTGGAATTTCTTCTAATTCTAATAAGTATTTCTTTTCTTCTTTCAAAGGAATAGTATAAGGTTTACATCCCCATAGATTTGAAGCTATTGAATAAACTGGATATGACGGTTCTGGAACTATAACAGTATCACCAACATCACAGACAGCTGGTATAATATTGCTTATCCCTTCCTTAGAGCCTATTAAAATGATAACCTCATCTAACCCTAAGTCAACATTGAAAGTATCTTTATAATGGCTAATAACTAATTTTTTAAGTTCTAAAATGCCATCATAGGGAGGATATTTGTTAAAACCCTTAATATTAAATCCATCAACTAATGCCTTTAATATACTTGGATGAACTTCTAAATCCGGATCTCCTACACTCAAATCTACTACCACTTTACCTTCTTTTGCTCTTTTTTCCTTAATTTCATCAAGTATTTTAAAATGATATTGTTGTAAATTGCTTACCCTATTGTTTATCTTCATATCTAATCACCCTATATTTCATGTTATAAATTATGCTATTCACAATTTATAGGAAAGGTTCCATTAAATAGAAAGTTTATTTAATTTAAAGCTTACAACTTCTTCAATTGACAATTTTCTATTATACTTTATAAATTATCTACAAATTTAACTTATTATAAATTTCTATAAAAAAATACTCCTTGGATAAAAATATTCCAAGGAGTATTTTTTTATTAATGTGACGCAAATACTATTTTTAATATAAATACTATTGCTAATATATACATTACTAAAGATACTTTCTTTTTCTCTTTTCCAAAGATATTGCTTAAAAGATTAATTAATGCATAGGATATTACACCTACTGTTAAACCGTCTCCTATGCTATAAGTTAATGGCATTAAAGCTAATGTAAGGAATGCTGGCACCCCTTCTGTGTAATCTGAAAAATCAATTTTTCTTACACTGTCAATCATATAAAATCCAACTATAATAAGTGCTGGTGCTGTTGCTGAACCTGGTATAGCTACAAATATTGGTGAGAAAAATAATGCTATTAAAAATAATATTCCTGTAACTACTGAAGCTAGACCTGTTCTTGCTCCTACTGCAACCCCTGCTGAACTTTCAACATAAGTTGTAACTGTAGAAGTTCCTGCTACTGCACCTAATGTTGTTCCAATAGCATCTACTAATAGTGCTTTTCCTGCATTTTTAACTTTTCCTTCTTCATCAACCATTCCAACTTTAGATGCTACACCTACTAAAGTTCCTACGGTATCAAAGAAATCTACAAATAAAAATGTAAATACTATTGTCATGAATGATGATATTTTTGATGGATCTAATAAATATGAAAAGTCTAATTTAAAAGCTATAGGCTTTAAAGATTCATATTTAAATATACCATTAGGAATAAATATATTATGACTTGCTGCTGCCTCTGGTGATATGTACGCATAAATCCATGCTACTATTGAGCTTCCTAATATTCCCCAAAGTATAGCACCTTTTACATTCTTTTTAGATAAAATAACTGTAAGTAATATTCCTATTGTAGTAATTATAACTGTTGGACTTAATAGATTTCCCATTGCAAGTTTTGTTGATTCATTTGCAACTACTATTCCTGCATTACTAAATCCTACAAAAGCTATAAATAACCCTATACCTGCTGTCACTGCATACTTTAAATTTGTTGGTATTGCATTAACAACCAATTCTCTTATGTTAGTTAATGATAGTATTATAAATATTATACCTTCTACAAATACTGCTGTTAATGCTACTTGCCAAGGAACATTCATTCCTAAAACTACAGAGAAAGCGAAAAAAGCATTTAATCCCATTCCTGATGCTAAGGCAAAAGGCAGGTTTGCATATAATCCCATGAATATAGTAGTTATTCCCGCTGTTAAACAAGTAGCTGTAACAATTGCTCCTGCTGGCATTCCTACACCTTTAGTCCCAAGAATATCCGCATTTACTGCTATGATATAAGCCATTGTTAGGAATGTAGTAATACCGCCTATGATTTCACGTCTAACATCAGTGCCATTTTCCGCTAGTTTAAAATATTTTTCCATAGTAGCCTCCTTATTTTACATTTATTTAGACAAAACGTGATAAAACCACGATTTATTCAATTCATAATTTATAGTCCACAATTCTGATGTATAAATTAAATTTAAAAGTTATAGTATAAATAAAAGTTTTCCCATAAAAGTTTTTCTAAATTCCTTTTCTTTAAAATTACTAGTTATTTTAAAGAACTTACACCAAATAAAAATTAACCACTAGTACATATATTAGTGGTTAATTTCTTATTTATTATGCAAAACTATTACAACAAAAACTGTACCACACCAATATATCATTCGTACAAATCTGAATTATAACGACTTTTTTTAATCTATCATTCGTACAAATAAATATTATCAGCATATTTTCCCTCTGTCAATAGTTTTTGCGTACATTTTATTGTTTTTTATTTATTTTATTCGTATTTATAGTGACCTTTTTCAAAAATTTCTCTTATTTCATCAATATTGTTTGTTTTTCCTAGGGCTACTATAAGCTTTATTCTAGCTTTTTGTCCTGGCAGACTATCTGCAAATATCACTCCGCTCTTTCTTAAGTCTTTTCCTCCACCTTCATATCCATAGCTGTCTAATACTCTTCCCTTGTAGCACCTTGAAACTAATACTACTGGTATTCCTTTTTTAACAGCATTTTTAACTGAAGTTGCCATCTTAGGAGGAATATTTCCTCTTCCCATAGCTTCTATTACGAGACCTTTTGCCCCACTTTCTATGCAATAATCTACCAGCTTTCCATCTATTCCTGCACAGGATTTTATTAAATCAACTCTAGTTTCTATTTTATCTACAGGTATGTACTCATGATTTAGACTTTCTCTATAAAATATAGCCTTATTATCATCTACAATGCCTATTGGTCCAAATTCTGGACTTTGAAATGTATTTAAGTGCATTGAATGAGATTTTGTAACTTCGCTTGCAGCATTTAATTCGTTATTTAAACATACTAATACCCCTCTCCCCCTGGACTTTTCTGAAGTTGCTGTACATATTGCTGCTGCCAAATTTGATGGTCCATCATATCCTAGTTCAGAACTATTTCTCATAGAACCAGTAACCACTACCGGCTTTTCACTTTTAATTGTTAAGTTTAAAAAATATGCAGTTTCTTCTAAGGTGTCTGTACCATGAGTTACAACTACTCCATCAACATCATCTTTTTGTAAAAATGATTTAACATATTTTGATAATTCCAACATCAACTCTGGTGTAACATGAGGACTAGGCAGACTTGAAAAAGTATAGGATTCTACCTTTGCATAAGATTCTATTCCTGTTACCATAGACATTATTTCTTCCCCGCTTAAAGTTGGAACTGCTGCCTGTATTCTTGGATCAACTTTCATTGATATTGTTCCGCCATTAAAAACAACAACTATTTTTTTCATTATAAATACCTCCCAAATTGGTCAAATATAGATACATAAAAATTTTCTTATTCAAGGTCACTGAATTATCATTCCATAATTATTTTACAACATATTTATAACAATTAAAGCTTTTAAATGAAAAATTAGACAATGTACTAAAAGCTTAAACATTATATGTAAAACAAACATTATAATTCCAATTTTTTTAAAAAAAGAGTAATTTATTGTGAAAGAATTTTTTCTTCACTAATAAATTACTCATTAAAATTTATTTTATTTTTCTCCTAAATACTTGAACATTACTTTTTCTATTTCATCTGCTCCATTATCATCTACCGTAATCATATCTAGTTTACCATCTAAGGCTTTCATTTCTATTTGTCCTATTTCATTTCCTGAAATTAAATCTACATCTCTTTCAAATTTCATAATTTTATAACCGTCCTTAATCATTTGCTCTATATCCTTCATAGATTTTCTCCTCCTTAGATAATAGTTTTATTTTATATATTTATTATCTGCACTAATCAACTGTTCTATCCTATAGGATTTTTATTAATTTATGTAGTTATTTTTATTTTTGGTATTTATAAATCTAAATAAAATTTTAAGTTCTTAATTCTAAATATAATTTAAAATTTAAACCCTTATATTCTATAACTTATATTTTTTTCGTATTTTTTCAAAAAAAATAATAATAGCTACGAATTACTCTTAAACTCATAGCTATTATTTAAGCTGTTGGATCTCTCATAATGAAAGTGGTAAGGTTTTTAGGTACTGTCCAAAACTATTTTGTATAGTCTATATTTATTAAATCAATATTGGCTCATAGCAAATCTAGATTGGATTTTTCTAAGATTTTATAAAAAATTTTCATTAAAACTATTATATCCCTATAGGCTTTACCATATTGATTAGATTCAAAACCATATACCCTTAAGTAGTGTAAGTTTTAAAACACTAACTATACTATAATTACATATGTAGCTCGTTAAAGTCAACTAACTTCTCATGAAATAATAAATTGAACTAACTACATATATTAGAACTTCAACCACATTCATCTCAGTACTGAAATACCAAGTATTCTGTGTTGTGTGAAAAACATGTACTATAAAATTATACAAATTAATCCGCCACTGCCTTCATTAATTATTTTTTGAAGGGTTTTTTGAAGCTTATGTTGAACATCTTCTGGCATTTTATAAAGCTTGCTTTGAAGTCCTTCTTTAACTAAAACTTCAAGTGGTTTACCAAACATATTACTTTGCCAAATTTGTGATGGATCATTTTCAAATTGATCTAAAATAGATTTATAAAATTCTTCGCTTTGCTTTTCACTTCCCATAATAGGAACCTCAGTTTCTATATCTGCTCTAATTATGTGCAGTGATGGTGCTGATGCTTTAAGTTTAACTCCTTTTTTGCTTCCACTATTAATAAGTTCTGGCACTTCTAGCTTCATTTCTGATAATTGAGGTGCAACTAGACCATATCCTGTATTATTTACATCTATTAAAGCATCTGCAATTTTATCATACTCTATTTTAGCTTTATAAAAGCTTTCCATCATCTTTAACAAATCGCCTTCACTATTAATTTCAGTATTGCATATTTCACCTAGGATTTTATAGAACAATTCCTGCTTAGGAATTATATTAACCTGAGCAGTTCCATCACCCATATTCATTTCGTTAATTTTTATACCTGATAAAAATTCTACACCCTCAAAACATTCTAAAGCTTTTTTAATGTCTCTTACTTTAAATATATCTTTACACATTCCTTTAAGTATAGTCATAAAATTAATCTTTAACCAATGCTTACCGTTAAGGGTCTCTATCCATTCCGGCATATCTATGTTGATTTCCTTAACTGGGAATTCTTTAAGTACATTACTAAATATGTCTGATATATCCTGCTCATTCATTTCCATTACATTAACTAATTGTACTGGAACATCATATTTTTCTTCCAATTCTTTTTGGAGTTCTATACTTTCTGGAGAATTTATGTCTTTACAATTACACAACATTATAAATGGCTTATTTATCCTTTTTAACTCATCTACAACTCTTTCTTCTGCTTCAACATAATCTCCTCTTTCCAGACCAGTTACTGTTCCATCAGTGGTTACTAATATGCCAATAGTAGAGTGCTCATTTATAACTTTTTTAGTTCCAATCTCTGCTGCTTCTTCAAAGGGTATTTCATAGTCATACCAAGGTGTAGTTACCATCTTAGGTGCATTTTCTTCATTATATCCTAAAGAATTTTTAACTACATATCCAACACAATCCACCATTCTAACTTTAAACTTAGTACCATTTTCAAGTTTAACCTCTACTGCTTCATTAGGTACAAATTTAGGCTCAGTTGTATGAATTGATTTGCCGGAACCGCTTTGTGGAAGTTCATCTTTGGCTCTTTCTTTTTTGTGGACATTATCTATATTTGGTATTACCATCATCTCCATAAATCTTTTTATGAAGGTTGACTTTCCTGTTCTTACTGGACCGACTACCCCTACATATATGTCCCCTTGAGTCCTTTCAGCAATATCTTTGTATATATCAAAGTTTTCCAAGTTCCACCCTCCTGTAACTAAATATTAACACTATATATATATTGAAAAAAAACTTCAAATATACCAATTTTTTATGTAATATTTATATAACTTCAACAATTAAAAATTGACAATAAAGGATGGATAATTACGTAAATTTCTCAGCAGTAACTAAGAAGTTAAAATTTATTTTTAAAAAAACTAGCAACATAAAGTTGCTAGTCAAAGAAATCTATTCAAAGAAATTATTTTTTCTTAAAAAATAATTTCCACCTTAATTGTGCATTATTTAAGGTCATTCATAGATTTAATTTCTTATATATTCTTTTATAACATAAAGTTATGCTCATCTTTTTTATTTCTTGACATCAATTCATAAACCCCATATTTAGGATCTTTATCTTCAAATAAAACCTTATATAAAGTGTCCGTTATAGGCATAGATACATTTTCCTTTTCTTTTAATTCATAAAAGGCTTTGCAGGCTTTTATACCTTCAACTACCATTCCTACTTCTTTTGTAGCTTCTTCTCTGGTCATACCCTTGCCTATTAGTATTCCTGCTCTTCTGTTTCTACTATGCATACTAGTACAAGTTACTATAAGATCTCCCATTCCTGTAAGTCCATAAAAAGTTTCTGCTCTTCCGCCTAACTTCATACCTATTCTAATTATTTCACTCATACCTCTAGTCATTAATGCTGCTTTTGTGTTATCACCATATCCAATTCCATCAGATATTCCTGCAGCTAAAGCTATAATGTTTTTGCAAGCTCCTCCAATTTCAACGCCTATTAAGTCATCATTTGTATAAACTCTAAATTTATTTGACATAAATATATCCTGTACTTTACCTGCTGCCTCCATATTTTTAGATGAAACAACTATAGTAGTTGGTATATCCTGTGCTACTTCCTCTGCATGACTTGGACCTGAAATTACAACTACTGGTATATCATTTATTTCTTCTTCTATTATCTGCGACATCCTTTTTAAGCTTCCACCTTCTATTCCCTTAGCTACAGTAGCTACAATTTGAGAGGTTGTAATATATAATGACAGCTTTTTACTAACTTCTCGTATTGCATGAGATGGTACAGCCAAAACGACTATATCACTGCCTTCTACTGCTTTTTCCATATCTAAATAAGCGGTTATATTTGATGGCAATGCTACATTTGGAAGATATTTTATATTTTCTCTTTTTATATTTATATCATCTACCAAAAATTTATCCTTTGCCCAAATAGAAACTTCTATTCCTTTTTTGGATAGCATAACTCCTAAGGCAGTGCCAAAGCTCCCTCCGCCTAAAAACGCAACCTTTAACATAACCTTACATCATCTCCCAAAACCTTTTTTATTTTATTCTTTTCTTTCTCTAAATATAAGTTTAATACCTGTTCCTTTAAAATCAAAGCTTTCTCTCAATTGATTTTCTAGATATCTTTCATAAGAGAAATGCAATAAACTTGGATCATTTACAAAAAATACGAAAGTTGGTGGTTTTGTATCTACTTGAGTAACATAAAATATTTTTAATCTTCTAAGTGCTACTACTGGTGGTTCTTTCATAAGCACTGCTTTACTTATTACATCATTTAAAACACCTGTAGCTATTCTTTTGCTATAGTTGTCATAGCATTCTTTAGCCATTTGAAGAACTTTATTTACCCTTTGACCAGTTTTAGCTGAAATAAACAAATATGAAGCATAAGACATAAATGATAGTCCTTTAGCAATATCCATTTGGAAATTTCTCATAGTCTTATCATCTTTCTCTATTAAATCCCACTTGTTTACCACAACCATAATTGCTTTATTTAATTCATGGGCATATCCTACAATCTTTTCATCTTGGTCACTTAACCCTTCTGTAGCGTCAATCATAAGAATACATATATCTGATCTTTCAATTGCTGCTAAGGTTCTAACTACACTATATCGTTCTATTTCCTCTTTAATTTTGCTCTTTCTTCTAAGTCCTGCTGTATCTATTAGCGTAAATTTACCTTCTTCTGTTTCCACATTACTATCTATAGCATCCCTTGTTGTTCCAGGGATATTGCTAACAATATTTCTTTCTTCTCCTAAAATTTTATTTATAAGAGATGATTTTCCTACATTTGGTTTACCAATCATAGCAATTTTTATGTATTCATCTTCTTCCTCTGTTGACTCATTTGAATTAAAGTGAGAAACAACTTCATCAAGCATATCTCCAAGCCCTAATCCTTGAGATGCAGATATTGATATAGGATTTCCTATACCTAAGTTATAAAACTCAAAAGCATTATCTTCTAGTTCTATTCTATCTATTTTATTGACAACTAAAACTATTGGCTTTCTAGATTTTCTAAGCATTTGGGCTACTTCATAATCTGAAGGATGAAGTCCAACCTTTCCATCAACTATAAAAACAATAACATCTGCTGTTTCTATAGCCATGTTTGCCTGTCTTCTCATCTGCGCCATAATAATGTCTTCATTTTCAGGTTCAATTCCACCAGTATCAATTATTGTAAAATTATGTGTAAGCCATTCAGCTTCAGCATATATTCTATCTCTCGTCACTCCTGGTGTATCTTCAACTATAGCTATTCTCTTTCCAGCTAATTTATTAAATAATGTGGATTTACCAACGTTAGGTCTTCCAACTATTGCAACTATCGGCTTTCCCATTTTACTCCTCCTCTAAATGTTTATTTAATATGTTAATTAAATCATCTCCAGCATAATCACAGACTAAGAATTTTTTATTTAATATTTTTTCCAAATCTCTTACTGTATAATCATCTAGTAATAATCCTTCTATTTCTTCTCCAAGTTCATATCCTTTTTTCAGCATATTATTTGGAATTATAATATAATCTCCAAGCTGTTCTTTCTTAGCAGCATTGATTATGTCTGTACCAGTTAAAAGTCCTGCAACAGTAATAGTAGTTCCAAAAAAATTGTTTTCTACTGCTATTACATTAATTTTAATATTTGAATTAACATTCATTATACTTGTAGCAATTTCTTCTAATACTTTCTTTGCAGAAAGCCCTGTAATCATAGTAAAGCTGGCTTTACCATTTTTATTTAAATAGGCTAATTGTTCTCTTATAGTATCTTTTAATATTCTTATCATTCCAATTCCATCTTCTAACTGTTCGTATGCTCCATAGTGATCCGCTGTTGGAGGTTCAATTCCAGCAGTTACATAAAACTCATCAGATAATCTTACAAAGGGAGTTTCACTTTCTTTTACATACTTGTCTTGAAGAATTTTAACATCCTCTATAAGTTCTTTAGCTCTTTCTTTATTAAATAATTTTAAATGGGGTAAATTAGCTCTAAATTTAGTTACCCCTAGAGGCACTACTGCTAAATTTTCTACACTTGGATATAGAACATATAAATCCTCAATAGTTCTTATAAGTTCCTTTCCATCATTTATGTCAGGACAACAAACTATTTGAGTATTAACCTTTATATCCGCCTTTGCTAACCTTTTTAGTATATCATATATATTACCTGCAAATCTATTGTTTAACATTTTTATCCTTAATTCAGGATTTGTAGTATGTACAGATACATTTATAGGACTAATCCTATATTTTATTATTCTTTCAATATCCTCTTCCTTCATATTAGTCAAAGTTAGAAAATTTCCTTGTAAAAAGGATAATCTGGAATCATCGTCTTTAAAATATAAAGTTTTCCTCATTCCTGGTGGTAATTGGTCAATAAAGCAAAATACACATTTATTATGACAACTCATAGGTCTATCTAATATAGCTTCTTTGAAAATTATACCTAAATCCTCATCATAATCCTTTTCTATTTCTATTTCCCATATGTCACCATTAGGTTTTTCAACTTCCAGTTCTAAATACTCATCTGTAATTAAAAATTTATAATCTATAATATCTTTAATATTATTGCCATTAATACTGATAAGTCTATCACCTGATTCAATTTCTACTTCTTCAGCTATGCTATTAGGAAGAACCTTTAATACTAAATTTTTCATATTTCTTCCTCCTGTTCTATTAGTCTTTAAATAATAATTTCTTTCTAAAATTAATACATTATATCTGCTATTATGTTATAATATATCAATTATATTCAATAGTCAATGTAAATACAAAGGTTTATGCAATTGAAAATTGACAATGAACAGCTTTTTTCATTTTAAAAAACTTTAAATTGATTTTTGAGAGTGACTTATGTAATTGAGGATTGGTAATAAAGAGTTAATTTAAAATTTTCAAAAAGAAAAATGCTTAAGGGACAATAAGCATTTTTCTCTAATCTTTAGGAGGTAATCGTGAAATTTATTACCTATTTAAATTATGATTATTAGTATTTCTATTCCATTATAATAATTTATAATATGTTAAAAGTTACAATATTATAAATTTAATATTACAAATTAATTAAAAAGATTTAAATATTTTATTCATTTAAATCAATTTTCTTACCACTTAAAAGATAAATTGTCCATTCACATATATTAGTAGTATGATCTCCTATTCTTTCTAAGAACTTGCAAACAAATAATAATCTTGTCACCTGCTCTATTACCTCTGGTCTCTTTGCCATTATTATTAACAGCTCTGAAAATATATTTTTATATAGTGTATCAACTTGGTCATCCATGTTGCAAACTTCTAATGCTTTTTCTTCGCTTTTATTTAAGTAAGCATTAATTGAGCCTTTTATCATTTCTTCAACTAAAGCTCCCATTTTTGATATATCTTTAAGCTCCTTTATATACTTTTCATCACAAAGCTTTAATGTGATTTTTGAGATATCCACTGCATGATCTGCAATCCTTTCAAGGTCTGTTACAATTTTGCTTATAGTAAATATAGTTCTTAAATCAGTCGCTAATGGCTGCCTAGTGGCTATTAAAGTTACACAATTATCTGCTATATCATTTTCAAATTCATCAATTATATCATCTTTTTTAATTACTTCTTTTGCTAAATTTACATCCTGATTTATAAGTGCTTTCATTGTATCATTTATTTGCTCACTTACAGATAAAGTCATTTTAGATAATTGGTTTTGAAGTTCTAATAATTCTGTATCAAAGGATTTTCTTGACATTATCTCACCACCTAACTTATTTTTCCTGTAATATAATCCTCTGTTCTATTATCCTTAGGCTTATAAAACAGTTCCTTAGTTTTTCCATATTCTATAATTTCTCCATTAAAAAAGAATGCAGTATAATCTGAAATTCTAGCTGCCTGTTGCATATTATGAGTTACTATAACAATGGTATAGTCTTTTTTTAAATTATCTATAAGCTCTTCAACTTTAGAAGTTGAAATAGGGTCTAATGCTGAAGTGGGTTCATCCATCAATATTACTTTAGGTTTAACTGCTATTGTTCTAGCAATACATAATCTTTGCTGCTGACCACCTGAAAGTGATAATGCACTTTTATTTATTCTATCTTTTACTTCATCATATAAATTTACAGCTTTTAAACTCTCCTCTACTATTTCATCTAAAATCTTTTTATCCTTTATTCCATGAATTTTAGGACCATAAGCTATATTTTCATATATGGATTTTGTAAAAACATTTGCTTTTTGAAACACCATTCCTATTTCCTTTCTAAGTTTTATAACATCATATTCATATATATTATCTCCTAAGTAGCTTATATTTCCTTTAATAGTCACATTATCTATAAAATCATTCATTCTGTTTAACGTTCTTAAAAAGGTAGACTTTCCACAGCCGGAAGGTCCAATAAGAGCTGTTATATTATTCTCCATTATATCTATATTTATATTTTTTAATGCTTGTGTTTTACCATAAAATAAGTTTAAGTTTTCAACTTTAATATTATTCATATTTTCCCTCCAGAAATATTAACCAAATCTCCCTGAGATATAATCTTCTGTCTTTTTATTTTTAGGGTTAGAAAAAACATTGTTAGTACTATCAATTTCTATAAGTTTTCCATTAAAAAAAAATCCTGTATAATCTGAAGTCCTTGCAGCCTGCTCCATATTATGAGTAACTACAACCACTGTATAGTTTTCCCTTAATTCTTCCATAAGCTCCTCAATCTTTAATGTAGAAATAGGATCTAATGCTGAAGTAGGTTCATCCATAAGAATTATATCTGGTTTAGAAGCTAATGCTCTTGCAATACATAATCTTTGCTGCTGTCCTCCAGATAATTCAAAAGCTGATTTGTTTAATACATCCTTTACTTCTTTCCAAAGTGCAGCTTTCTTTAAACTATCTTCCACTATTTCATCTAACTTACTTTTGTCCTTTATTCCATATCTTTTAGGACCATAGATTACATTTTCATATATAGATTTTGGAAATACATTAGGCTTTTGAAATACCATACCTACTGACTTTCTTAGTTCAATTGTACTGATATTTTCATTTAAAATATCACTGTCATTTATAATGATTTTCCCTTCATATTTTACATTGTCTATAAAATCATTCATTCTGTTTAAGCTTCTTAAAAATGTGGATTTTCCACATCCTGAAGGTCCTATTAATGCAGTTATTTTTCTTTCTTCAATATTAAAATTTATATTTTCTAAAGCTTTTTTCTTACCATAGTAAAAACTAAAATCTTCAACTTTTATTTTAAAGGCCATATTATCCTCCTGCTATTAATGGAAATTCTTATTATATTTATTTCTTAATAATATTGCTATACTATTAGCAGTTAATAATATTACTAGTAACACTATTATTCCTGCTGCTGCTAAATCTTGAAATTCTGCCTGTGGTCTTGAAGTCCAATTATAAATTTGTATTGGTAATGCTGTATATGAACTTGTAATTCCTTCTGGTAAAAAGGCTACATAACTTAAAGCTCCAACCATAATAAGTGGTGCAGATTCACCTAAGGCTCTTGATATTGAAAGTATTGAACCAGTTAATATATTAGGCATTGCATAAGGCAGTATAACTCCTGTTATACTTTGCCATTTTGAGACTCCTAAAGCGTAAGAACCTTCCTTAATTGCAATAGGTACATTTCTTAAAGCTTCTTCTGTAGTGATTATTATAGTAGGTAATATTAATAAAGATAGTGTTAGTGCTCCAGTAAGAACTCCTCTGCCTAAGGTTACTGCAAATACCCCTAGGCCCAGCATTCCGTATACTATAGATGGGACTCCAGCTAAATTAGAAATATTAAGCTCTAAAAATTCTTTTAATTTGCTTTTTTTCATATATTCTTCTAAATATATAGCTGTTCCAATTCCTATTGGAAAGGAAATCAATGCTGTTAAAAATATTAAGTAAATACTTCCTACAAGAGCTGGTAATATTCCTGCTCTACTTGCAAATCTTGATGGAAAGCTAGTTAAAAAATCTATATTTAAATACTTAATTCCACTTTTCATTATAGAAGACATAAGCATTATTAAAGTTATCAATGCAATTAATGTACAAGTCAAGAATATAAATTTACATATTGTATTTTTTATTTTCCTTCCTTTTAAATTGTTATCTTCTTCAATTCTATGTTTCTTTTTAATAGAAGTTTTGTTCATAACATATCCTTCATTAGACATTTTGAAGCTCCTTTCCTTTTTTAACTACTTTTTTAGCAATAATATTCAAAATAAATGTAAGTAAAAATAAAACTGTTCCTACTGCAAAAATTGTTTGATATTCTATAGTACCTCTTTGAACATCTCCCATGGCCACATTAACCATATATCCTGTAATTGTTTGTACACTCTTAAGGGGATTTAATGTCAATGACGGCTTAGATCCTGCAGCAATTGCAACTATCATAGTTTCTCCTATTGCTCTTGATATTGCCAATATAAAAGAAGATATTATTCCTGATATTGATCCTGGTATGACTATCTTTGTTACTACTTCAAGCTTTGTTGCTCCAAGTGCATAGGCTCCATCTCTTACTGATGAAGATATACTGCTCATAGCATCCTCACTTAAAGATGAAATCATAGGTATAACCATTATTCCAACAGCAATTCCTGCACTCAATGCATTAAATATTTCTATAGTTGGAAAAATCTTTTGAAGTAGTGGAGTTATAAAAGTTAATGCAAAATATCCATACACTATAGATGGTATACCTGCCAAAATTTCCACCATAGGTTTAAGTATCTTTTTTACTTTTTTAGGTGCGTATTCGCTTAAATATATTGCTGAACCTAATCCTATAGGAACGGCAATAATAATTGCTGTAACTCCAATTATTAATGTACCATTTAATAATGGCATTATTCCAAAGTGTTTAGGTTCTAAAAGAGGTGTCCAATTTTTTTCTGTAAAAAATCTTACAATACCTATATCTTTAAAAAATATAAAAGATTCTTTAAATAAAATAACTACAATTGCTATGGTTGTTAATACAGTTAACAGTGTGAATCCACCTAAAGCTTTTTCTATTAAAAACTCTTTTTTATTAATGTTTTTTTTGTTAGAAAACATATTTTTTCCCTCCTATAATCCCTCTTGTATCGTTGCTTTAATTATATAATTCCAATGTTAACTTCCCTATAATCAATGTTAAGATAAAGTTAAGAGGTGATTAATTTAAATTTAAAGGTAGATTTAAAAAAGGAATAGCCTTACAACTATTCCTTTTTTAATCTATAAGCAATCTTATTTTATCTTTCCTAGTTCCACATTATACTCTTCATCTGGCAGCTCTACATACCCAATTTCTGATATAATGTCTTTTCCTTCACTTAAATAAAATTTCAAAAATTCTTTAACTTCTTCTCTTTTTAAAGATTCATTATTTACATACAAAAATAATGGTCTTGATAATGGTGCATAACTTCCATCTTTTATAGTTTCAAAACTAGGTTCAATTCCCCCTTTTCCATTATCAATTTTAACAGCTTTTAGCTTTTCCTTATTTTCTTCATAATATGAATATCCAAAGAAACCTATGGCATTTTTATCTCCTGCAATACCTTGTACTAATGTATTATCATCTTCGCTAGGAGTTATATCCGGTCTTATTGCACCACTTTTTTTATTTATTTCTTCTGTAAAATAGTCAAAGGTTCCTGAGTCTGTTCCTGGAGAATAAAATTTAATTTCTTCTGCTGGCCATTCTTTTTTTATATCTTTCCATGTCTTAATATTGCTATCAGGATTCCATATGTTTTTTAATTCCTCTACTGTTAATGTATCTACCCAGGTATTATCCTTATTGACTACTAAAGTAACTCCATCAAAAGCAATTTTAAAATCTGTATAATCAACACCATTCTTTTCTGCCTCTGCCCTTTCTTTATCTTTAATAGCTCTTGAAGCATCATTTATATCTATTTCTTTGGCAGTAAATCTTTTAAATCCTCCACCAGTTCCTGATACCCCAATAGGAATTTTTACATTCCTATGAATTTTATTAAATTCTTCTGCCATACCTTCTGTAATAGGTGCAACAGTTGAAGATCCATCAATCTTTATTTCTCCTGTTAAATTCCCTTCTCCCTCTACTAAAGACTTTCCACAACCTGCAAAAATTCCTAATGATGTTGTTACTAATAAAGAAGTAATTATAAACTTAATTGACTTTTTCTTCATCTTATTTCCTCCTAAAATATATATTATTATTTCTTAATGTATATATTATTATTCCTTCCAAATTTTCCTTACAAGTCTATTTTATAAAGGTTTTATTAAGTAAGTTTTATTATCTTGTTAACTAAGGTTTAGATAAAGTTAAGTATTTTTAACAAATCTATTAAGGGGACGGTTCATTATATTAAGGGGACGGTTCATTATAATTTATAAAATTCACTTATCAATTCTATTAAAAAGAATGAACCGTCCCTTAATTTTAAAATTCACTTGTTAATTCTATTAAAAGGAATGAACCGTCCCTTAATTTAAATTCACTTGTTAATTCTATTAAAAGGAATGAACCGTCCCTTTAAATTTTTTGTTAGTAAAAAAATTGAGGTAGGGATTAATTTTTATAAATTAATCCCTACCTCAATTTCAGATGTTATATTTAATTGTCAATTGACTTTATTATAAGGTATGGTTATAGTAAACTTTGTGCCTTTGTTTAATTCACTTTCTACAGCTATGTTACCATTAAATCCTAGCACTATATGTTTAACTATGGCAAGACCTAGTCCAGTTCCTCCTTTTGCCCTAGACCTCGCTTTATCAACTCTATAGAATCTTTCAAATAATCTTGATATATGATCTTTAGATATACCTATTCCTTTATCTTCTACTTCAATAACACATTGATCATCTTTACAATATCTATTGATAATAATCTCTTCACTCTCAGAGTATTTAATTGCATTATCTACCAGATTGATAAGCATTTGTTTAAATTTATCACTGTCTCCAATTAAATTAGGAACATTTTCACCTTTTATTATAAGATTTAAGTCTTTCTTATCGCCTATGTTGTTCATAAGAGCATCAACATGAAAGATTATTTTATTTACATCTACTATTTCCTTTTTAAAATCCTTTTGTAATTCAATATCAGATAAAATTAATATGTCTGATATAAGTCTTGTAAGTCTATCTGCCTCTTCTTCAATTATATCTAAAAATTTATCTCTAGTTTCCACATCATCAACATATCTTAAAGTTTCTGTAAATCCTTTAATAGAAGTTAATGGTGTTTTTAATTCATGAGAAACATTAGCTACAAATTCTGTTCTAACATTTTCTAGTTTTTTCACATCTGTAACATCTTGTATTACAGCAACTTTACCAATATGATGATTTCTATTTATAATTTCTGCAGTTCTAACTCTTAAATAGGCTTCTTTAGGGTAATCTATTTTTATCTCCTTATAATTATCATCTATATCTTTAAAAATCTTGCTTATATCAAAATTTTCTGAGATTTTTTTTATATTTTTCCCTATAATATCTTCATTAATTCCAAAAATTTTTTCTGTATATGCATTAACTATAATTATATTATCGTTAATATCTATAGCAATAACTCCACTATCCATACTTTGGAGTATTGCAGACAATCTGTTTTGTTTTTCTTTAACCTCATTTAAACTATACTCCAGCTTATTTGCCATTTTATTAAAACTTGCTCCTAATTGTCCTATTTCATCTTTAGAATTTACCTTAACCCTTCTATTTAATTCACCTTTTGCTATCATAGATGTGATATTTTCTAAATCCATAATAGGTTTTACAATTACATAGGAAAGTTTTGAAGAGATTACTATAGTAATTAAAAGTATAACCCCTATTACAGTGACATAAGTAAATACGTAGGTCTTATCATCACCATTTCTAGCCTTAATTGGTTGAGCAGTTCTTATAATATAATTATCAAATTTTGATGCATAATAAAGGGTATCCTCATTTGAACTTTTACTAACTCTTACTCCATAACCTTCACCACTACTTAATGCATCTTCAAATTCAGGTCTTTCTTTATGATTTTCTAAATTATCTTTATCTAATTTAGAATCAAATTTCACATTTCCCTCTAAATCTAATATTGTGATTCTTATATTTAAATCATCAAGTTTTTTTAATAAGGTTTTGCTGGCATTAAAACTATCATTTTTAACAAATTCCTTTATTATTCCATTATAGCTTTTTAAATTTTCTTTTATATTTTCCTGTCTCTGATAATTTGATATGATTATAAATAAAATTGTTACAAATCCAAAAATAAATATCATTGAGGCTGAGATATAAAACATTAATTTTTTCTTCATGAAATTACTCTACTCACTTCCTTCAGAATAATTGAATTTATATCCTATACCTCTTATTGTTTGAATAAATACAGGATTTTTATCATTATTTTCAATTTTTTGTCTTAAGTGCCTTACATGGACGTCTACTGTCCTAGTTTCTCCCACATATTCATAACCCCATATTTTATCTAAAAGAAAATCTCTAGTCATAACTCTTCCACGATTTTTAATAAGAATCTCTAAAAGTTCAAATTCTTTTAAAGTAAGATCTACTCTTTCACCATTTTTCTTCACTTCATGTTTTTCAAAATCTATAACTATATCTCCAAATTTAAAATTGTTATCTTCATACTTTACCACAGTTCTTCTAAGAATAGCTTTAACTCTTGCCATAAGTTCTCTAACTGAAAAAGGCTTTGTTATATAGTCATCTGCTCCCAATTCTAGTCCTAATATCTTATCTAACTCCTCACTCTTTGCAGTTATCATTATAATTGGCATAGAAGAAATAACCGGCTCTTTTCTAATCTCTTTGCAAACCTCAAGTCCATCCATTCCTGGAAGCATTAAATCTAACAAAATTAAATCAGGCATTTTTTCTTTTGCTATTTTTAAAGCTAAATCTCCAGTACTAGCAGTTAAAACTTTGTATCCATTCTTTTCAAGATTAAATTTTATAAGTTCTATTATATGCTCTTCATCATCTACTACTAAAATTTTCTTTTCTGACATAAGTTTTCCTCCATTATTCAATATATACAAAAGAAAATAATCTTCCTTCTTTCTCATATTCCTTTCTATAAGAATATAATTCATACTCACTATTACAGTAAGTGCATATGTTTGTAGAATAAATATTGTCTTTTTTAATATTAAACTTTGCAAGCTGCACTTTTATACATTCCTCTAAATTTAAATATCTTCCATTATTTATATTTTCATCTCTATAAATATGAAGAGTTTTAAACTTTTCTATTAAATCTTCACTTACTTCATAACAACACTGCCTGTTATGTGGCCCTATATATATTTTTAAGTCTTTTTCATCACAATGATATTTGTCAATAATTTTTTCTATAGTCTTTGTGACAATAAGATTAAAAGTCCCTTTCCAACCGCTATGTACTGCTGCTATTACTTTTTTCTTGTTATCTATAATTATTACAGGTACACAATCTGCAGTAAAAACTCCTATTGCACTTTTGTTTTTTGATGTTATAATTCCATCACCATCTAAATCAGTTATATTGTCATTTTCATAAATTCGAACTATATCACTATGAATTTGATTGAGATAAATAACTTCATTTAATTTAAATATTTTCTTTAAACTATCTAAATTATTTTTTCCCTCTTTTGTTCTTTTATTAAAATTTAGATTGTTTTTTGATGTTGAAAAAACTATATTTATATCTTCTTCTTTATATGCGACAAATTCATAGTTGCAAATATTTAGTTTTCTCATGTTAAACCTCCTAGCATCTACTTTCATAATAACATTTAATTTATTATACTGTAACAAATTCACTTATTTTTTAACTTGTATTTAACATATTTTTTTAAATCCCATCTAGAACTTTACATAGAAAAAAAGTAAAATACTTTTTAAGTATTTTACTTATGACTCATAAGATTTCTAATTTCGTGCATAAAAGTATCTACGTCTTCAAACTGTCTATATACAGAAGCAAACCTTACATAAGCAACTTCATCAACAGTCTTTAACTTTTCTAATACCATTTCTCCTATTTTTTCTGAACTGATTTCTGTAATCATTTTATTGTTTAAAGATTTTTCTATATCATTGGTGATACCTTCAATGACAGCTCTAGATACCGGTCTTTTTTGACAGGCAATAACCAGTCCTCTTATTATTTTATCTCTATTAAAAAATTCCCTATTTAGATCTCTTTTAATGACTAACACCGGAATATCTTCTATCTTTTCATAGGTGGTATATCGTTTGTTACAGCGAAGACATTCTCTTCTTCTTCTTATTGCAACATTATCATCAGTGGATCTAGAGTCAACTACTTTACTTTCTTCACCGCTACAAAATGGACATTTCACTTATATTCACTACCTTTTTAAAGAATTTTATATAGTTAATTATACACATATTTTGATAAAATTCCATAAAAATTTTAAATATCTTCTTATTCTTCCATTATATCTATGTATCCCTCCCCATCAACTAGTATTACATCAACACCTATTTTTCTAATATTCTCCCAAGGAATTTCAATATCACTGTTTTTATTAAACCATCCACTTTTCTCGTGTGAAGGTAATACAATTGATATAACCCTATATACATCACAGTCTATTTTTAAATCTTTTATATATCCAAGCTTTGATCCTGAATTTATGTCTATAACTTCCATCATCTTTAAACTATTTATTGCATACATTGTACTCTCCATAATATAATCCCCTTCCCATATTATACTATTCTAAAATTTAATGTGTATCTTAAATGTAGCCTTACACTTTTATTTACTAATTTAAAACTTAGAACAATTTTCAAATAGTTATATATCAAATATTGTTTCTCTATTGTAATATATATTTGATAACTCTTTTTAATATACTTTATTTTAAAAGGCTTGTACTTTTATAATTGATTTATTTTTATTTCTTTGTACAAAAATGTCTAAATAAGAAAAAACAGAGCCTTAATAGGCTCTTTAAACATATTTTCTCATATGCTTTAATGCTGTCTTTTCTAAACGTGATACCTGTGCCTGAGAAATACCTATCTCATCTGCCACCTCCATTTGGGTTCTTCCATCAAAAAATCTTAAATTTAATATTAATTTTTCTCTATCACTTAATTTCTTCATAGCTTCTTTTATTGATATATTCTCAAGCCAACTATCATCTAAATTTTTATTATCACTAATTTGATCCATAACATAGATAGCATCTCCACCATCATGATAAATTGGTTCAAATAAAGAGACTGGATCTTGAATAGCGTCAAGGGCAAAAACTACTTCTTCTCTCGATACTTGAAGTTCCTTTGCTATTTGAGAAACAGTAGGTTCTTTATTATTTTTATTAACTAATCTATCTCTAACTTGAAGTGCTTTATATGCAATATCTCTTAGTGATCTACTAACTCTTATAGAATTATTATCTCTTAAATATCTTCTTATTTCGCCAATGATCATTGGAACAGCATAAGTAGAAAACTTAACATTTTGGCTTAAATCAAAATTGTCAATAGCTTTTATCAAGCCTATACATCCTACTTGGAATAAATCATCAACATTTTCTCCTCTATTGTTAAAACGTTGAATAACGCTAAGTACCAATCTTAAATTTCCTTTTATAAATTTTTCTCTGGCTTCTTCATCTCCATCTTGCATTTTCAAAAGCAATTCTTTCATCTCTTTTTCTTTTAAAATTGGCAGCTTTGACGTGTTTACCCCACATATTTCTACTTTGTTTATCATCATAAGGTCACCATTCCTTTCAGAGTAATTGCATTTTTAATTATCTCCTTATATGGTGACTTTTATACTAAGGACAACTTTACAACATTTTATTAATTTCTTTTTTTAATCTTTTAATAATTCTTTTTTCCAGTCTAGAAATATATGATTGTGAGATACCAAGTATATCCGCTACCTCTTTTTGAGTTTTTTCTGAATAACCATTAAGTCCAAATCTTAATTCAACAATTTCTTTTTCTCTATCATTTAATTTTTCCATTGCTAAAACTAATAATTGTTTATCTACCTCATCCTCAATCATGTTATAAACTACGTCACTTTCAGTACCTAATATATCAGACAATAACAGTTCATTACCATCCCAATCAATATTTAACGGTTCATAAAATGATATTTCTGTTTTAATTTTACTATTTCTCCTTAAATACATAAGTATTTCATTTTCGATACATCTGGAAGCATATGTAGCAAGCTTAATCTTCTTTTCTGGGTCAAATGTATTCACAGCTTTAATAAGCCCTATAGTACCTACAGAAATTAAATCTTCTACGTTTACTCCTGTATTTTCAAACTTTCTAGCAATATATACAACCAATCTTAAATTTCTTTCTATAAGTGTAGCCCTAATGCTCTCATCACCTAGAACTAAATCCTGAACTAATTTATCTTCCTCTTCTTTAGTAAGTGGTGGGGGCAATGCATCATTTCCTCCTATATAATACACCTTTTTATAAAAGATTTTAATTTTCCCTAATAAGCTGCTCACTTTACTTATTAATTTGTTAAAAAAGACTTTAATTTTCACTTAAATACCCCCAATCAAATTATTATGCCACGTGGCAATAATGCATTATAGTCGTTACCTTTACTAAGTTTATTATCGCAAAAAGCTATAATTGCATCCTTTAAAACTACATTTTCCTCAAAGGCAATACTAATACTGTCCGGTTTAAATCCTTCAAGTTTTCCATCTTTTCCGTTTACTACTGAATAACCTATCGAATATTTAGCATAATTAGTTAATTCTAATTCCTTTAAAACATCTTTTTCTACTATAATCACTGGTAAATCGGTAATAGGCTCCCTTAACTCGTTTCCTGTGTCCAAAAACCCTTTTACAGTCAACTTTTTATTATTAACAAAAATATCAATAGTGTAAATATAGTTGTGTAATATTTTTCTATCTTTTACATACACTACAACTCTATTGATAATTAAATATAAAATCATTCCAGATAACACAATTTTTTTATAATTAAATTTAAACATAGCATTATTAAATAATAGCTTAGGGTTATTATTTAATGAAAAATAATAGGTAGCCCCTGCAAGTAACATAGCATAAAGTATAAATATTACCGTTCCTTTAATACAAATTAATTTTCCTTCTTTTCTTAAACAAATTATTATCATTATAAAAGCCATAATTACATTAAATAATCTACCATGAAGAAAATTAAGTCTTGGAATAACCATTACCAGAACATATAGACTTCCAAAAGCTGCTGAAATAATTTCTTTTGTAAACTTTGTTTTCTTCTTTATAGTTTGAAGAGTAATACTTAAGATGAACAAATTAACTAAAAAATTTTCAAATAAAATTTCATCTAAAAAAATAACCAAGTTTATTCCTCCTCTAAGAAATATTATACATGTAATATAGTATAAAATTTGTAAAATTTTACCTACATTTTAGAAGTTATTCTTTTTTTTTTACGTCAAATTATGATTGTTTTCCCAAATAATTTTTGTAATGAAAGATTAACAAATATTTTATTACTTTATAAAAATCACTTAATTGATAAGAAGAAAAAACTTTATTTTTATATAAATTTATAGATGAAAAGTCTATAAAATCAAGAGTTTCCTATAACTTCAATAA
>NZ_JACSQB010000167.1 GCF_014836835.1 Clostridium faecium
GATTAACTATCTACATAAATGAAAATTATTAATTTGTAGTAAAAAATTAATAGATGATTAATTTTAAATTTTTTACTATAATAATTTGTGTGTATTAAAAGACATGAAAATTATTATAAATTTATTTACTAAATAATAGGAGAATATCATATGACAAATAAAAATATTGAAATGATGAAAAAAATTATTGAAGAAAAGAAAAATAAGAGTTCAAATCAAAAGGGTATGCAAAGGGCAGAAAAATCCATAGGACAGACAAGAAAAGGTAAAAACAGTAAAAAGTCTGGTGGAGTATTTGATAAATAAAATATAATTAATGGTGTGAAAATAAAAAAGCATTAGGTTTTTATTTAAACTTAATGCTTTTTACAGTTAAATTTTATTTAGAAAAACTTTTTCTTTCAGCTATTCCTGAAAGCATAAGAGTTTAGGTATTTAAATATAAATTTGTACTTAATATAAAAATTCTCAATTATATTATAGTGATTTTACCAAGTTTAATTTTAAAATGATTTTATGGTAAACTATACTATGAAGAACATTTAGTTGAAAAACTCAGGAGGATAGTTATGGAATTAAAGATGTTTCAATTTATTGATGATTCTATTCTATATTTTAAAGATATAGAATCCAATTTGAATACTTTATGTGACGAAATAGAGCATTACTTTGAGAACATGCTGATGCAAGAAGATCAAGGAGTTTTAAATATTAATTCTAGGGTGAAATCTATTGATAGTTTAAAAGAAAAAATTATAAGAAATAATTATTATAAAAAATACAATAATGTAGAGGAGTTATTTTATAATCTTTCAGATTTGATAGGAATTAGAATTGAATGTAGATTTATTGAAGATGAAAATAAGATATATAAGATTATTAAAAGTAATTTTACAAAAATAGATGAATATGGATATTATTATAGTCCATCAAATGAGAATATAAAATTAAAACTATCAGATAAACAACCTCAAAGACAAAAGAATGGATTCAAAATATTTAGAATAGATGGTTTTTATGAATATAATGAAAAAAAATTCAATTTTGAACTTCAAATTAAATCCTTAGTTAATATATTTTGGGGAGAAATAGAGCATAAAATAATATATAAAAATAATAATTATATGTTAGTTGATGATTTTTACAAAAATATAATGGGACTAATTAAAGAAAATCTGTCTATGATAGATAATCAACTTTTACTTATATATGATCAAGCAAATAAATTAAACACTATTAATCCAACAATTAGAAAATCACAATTAGAGATTGTGCTTTCTAAAATAATATATGATATATTTTCTACACAAATGAAAGAGAGCATAGGTCTTAGTGTGGATTTTAAAAAGTCTTGTGATGCCATAGTAAAATACATATTTAGGACAAGCAATGCAGAAGACTTAGATGATTACAATGAAACCTTATTAAAAACGCTATCTAGACTAAACGATATAGGAAAAAATCATATGAATTTTAATTCTCAAATAGAATTTGAAAGAGAAGTGAAATTTGAAGATAAATTTTGTGATACTGTTGGAACATCTATATTAAAATCTATTAATAGTGACTTCCAATGGAACTTATTTTTTAGAATATTATTTCAAATAGAACCAAAAGATAACGTAGAAGATTTCAGAAATTTTATAATATACTTTAAAAATATATTTTTAAGTAACGTTAATTTTTCAAAATTAAATTTTTTATTTGATGAAAAACATTCGGAAAACATAAGAGAGTCTATAATAGAACAAATAGCCCTATGTTTTATAGATATAGATTCTATAGCATTTATATATGAAGAAAATCTAGAGAAAGTCAATAATGAAATAAATATCATTATAAAAGACATACTCACTAGTATAAATACTTATGAGCAATGGGAAGAAAATAAAGATATTTATTTAACCTTATTTAATTTAAAGATACTTTCTATATTTGATTACAAAATTAAGACTGTAAAGGTAAAAAGCTTTATAGAAAGAATCAAAGCATCATCTACTAATAATATTCAAATAAGTGAAAGCATTTTAAAATACGTTGATAAATTGGAGTTAGTAACAGAAATATCAGCAAATGATGCTTTAAAGTTGATTAAAATAAATAACATTAGTGAAGGAATTAAAAAATTTTAAAATTATAAACTGTTTACCTCCTA
This sequence comes from Clostridium faecium, assembly GCF_014836835.1. GTDB lineage: Bacteria > Bacillota > Clostridia > Clostridiales > Clostridiaceae > Clostridium_J > Clostridium_J faecium. The sequence goes on from NZ_JACSQB010000167.1 coordinate 2,156, forward strand.
ATATATTTAATTATTTTTAAATTAAAATGATGAAAGACTGTTTTTTAAAGTCTTAAAAAAGGTTTTTTAGTTAATTTATGAAAATTTTATTCATTTAATGTCGGATTTTGTAAAAAATACTATTGTAAAATTATATATATTATGGGAAAATATCTTTAGGAGAATTATTTTATAATTGGAGGTAAAATGATTAAAAAAATAAAAAAATTAAATGTATTTATTATTGCAATAATTTTTATCTTATTTTTTAATAAATATTTTGTACAAGCTATAGAAAACAATCTTAAGTTTAGAAAAATAACTATTAAAGATGGATTGTCTCAATCTTCTGTAGAGTGTATTTTTCAAGACAGTAAAGGATATATGTGGTTTGGAACAGCTGATGGATTAAATAGATTTGATGGACATGAATTTAAGGTCTATAGGTATAATCTTAATGATGATAACAGTTTAACATCTAATTATATAAATTCAATTATAGAGGATAAACAGGGGTTTTTATGGATAGGTACTACTAAAGGGTTAAATAAGATAGATACATATACAGATAAGATTACCAGATACGTAAATGACCCTGATAATATAAACAGTTTATCATCTTATAATGTGTGGGATGTTATGGAGGACAGTAAAGGATATATATGGGTAGCAACAGATAAAGGATTAAATAAGTACGATGCAAGAACCAATACCTTTACGAGATATTTCTTTTACAAAAATAATAGCAATAGCTTAAGTTATGATTTTATTACTTCATTATACGAGGATAGTGATGGCTTAATTTGGGTTGGAACTAAAGATGGCTTAAATAGCTTAGATACTAAAAAAAATTTATTTACAAGATATAAAGAAGACAGTACAAATATTAATAGCATTAGCAATAATTATATAACTAAAATTTATGAAGATAAAAATAAGGAACTTTGGATAGGAACTAAAGGTGGATTAAACAAGTATAATAAAAAAACTAATAAATTTACACATTATAAAAGCAGTAATAGTAATAATCAATTGCAATCTGATTTTATTCAGGCTATTTCTGAAGACAGCAGAGGCATTTTGTGGATAGGAACAGATAGGGGATTAAGTAAATACAATAGAGATACTGATGATTTTTTTACATATAAAAATCAATATTATGATTCAGAAAGTTTAATAGACAATAACGTATTAAACATATATGAAGATAGAACTGGTATGCTTTGGATAGGAACATACAGCGGTATAAGTATATTAAATCCTACTTCGAAGTTTATCCATTATAAAAAGAATGAAACAGAAGAAAATAGCTTAAATGATAACATGATAAATGGTATATATGTAGATGATCAAGATATAATATGGATTGCTACCAATAGCGGAGGGCTTAATTCTATTAATAGAAAAAATGGCAAAGTAAAACATTATATGAACGATCCTAATGATGATGAAACTGTGAGCCATAATCGTATTTGGTCAATTGATGAAGATAAGGATGGAGAGCTATGGGTAGCTACTAGCCATGGATTAAATAAATTTGATAAAACTACAGAAAAATTTACTAGGTATTTTAATGGTAATGATAATGATAAAAACAGTTTGATAAATAACGAAGTAAGATATATATATGTAGATAACAGTGGCATTATATGGATTGGTACTCGGCATGGATTAGATTCCTTTGATAAGAAAAAAGGGGAATTTACCAATTACGATGATTTACTTAGTGATAATGGAATAAAAGATCAATATATATCTTCTATATATGAAGATTCTGATGGAGTTTTATGGTTAGGGTGTGGAGTAGAAGGCGGACTAATTAAATTTGATAGAAAAACTAATACAATGAAAAATTATAAATATAGTAAATTTAACAATGAAAGCATTAGTAATAATAGCATAGAATCAATAACAGAAGATAGATATGGAAACTTGTGGATTGCAACTCACTATGGTGTAAATAAGTTTGATAAGAAAGAAGAAAAATTTACAAGATATACTGAAGATGAAGGGCTTTGTAATAACTATACATATGGAATTTTGATAGATGAATTTAATAATCCATGGGTAAGTACAAATGGAGGATTAGCAAAAATAGATGTATATGACAATAGAATTATAAATTTTAATGTTAATGACGGTTTGCAAAGCAATGAATTTAATGGATACTCTTATTTTAAAAGCAAATCAGGAGAAATGTTTTTTGGAGGAATAAACGGATTAAATATTTTTAATCCAAAGGATTTATCTAAAGAGTGTTATTCATCTAAAGTAGTAATAGAGTCCTTTTATATAAATGGTCAGCCTATTGATATTAGAAATGGAATGGAGCTTAAACATAATGAAGAGAATTTCTCCTTAGATTTTTTCTTGCCAAATTATGAAAATCCAGCTAAAACAAAATATGCTTATATACTAGAAGGTGTAGATAAGAAATGGGTATACTCTAATTATAGAAATTATGCTAGCTATACAAATGTAAAGCATGGAAAATATATCTTTAAGGTAAAAGCTAGAAACAGTAATGGTATATGGAGTGAAGTTACAGAAGTACCAATTACAGTTTTAAGACCACCTTGGAAAACATGGTGGGCATATTTATCATATACTTTAATAATTTTATTAATTATATATGTAATATGGAATTATGTAACTATACTTGAAGGTTTAGTAAATCAAAGGACTATTCAGCTAAACAATAAACTTGCAGAAAATGATAAATTATATAAAAAGCTTATAGAAAATGAGCAGTTTAAAAATAAATATTTCATTAATCTATCTCATGAACTTAGGAGTCCTTTAAATGTAATATTATCTGCAGTTCAATTATTTAAAAAATTATGCAAAGAAAATAAAGTGATAGAAAAAGATACTTTAATAAAGTATGCTGATGTTATAGACCGCAATTCAAATACTCTTTTAAATACCATTAATGAACTTATAGACACTTCTAAAATTGAATCTGGAAGTTATAGATTAAATATTACTGAAGAAAATATTATATATTTAGTGGAAGATATAGCATTGTCTATGAAACAATTTGTGGAAAGCAAAGGTATAGAACTTATAATAGATCCAGAAGTTGAAGAAAAGTATATTCAATGTGATGCTAGGGATATAGAAAGATGTATTATAAATTTAATATCTAATGCTGTGAAATTTACTGAAGAAGGCGGGTCTATATGGATTACTATATATGATAAAGATGACTTTGTCGAAATATCAGTAAAGGATAATGGAAGTGGTATTGCCAAAGAATATCATGAAATAATATTTAATAGATTTGGACAAGCTAATAATGATATGTCCAAGGGCAAAGTTGGTAGTGGTATAGGACTTACTTTGGTAAAATCGTTAGTTGAATTACATGGAGGAACCATAAAGGTAATAAGTGAAATAAACGAAGGAAGTAATTTTATAATTACTCTTCCTGTTAAACAGGAAACAATAGAAGATAAAGATATTTAGTTTAATTTACAATACACAATAGTGGGTATTTCTCAGTTATTAATGAGAAATTTATTAATCGTAGCGAAGAACAGTGTTCGCCACATATAGAATAAAAAATATCTATATTCAAAAAAATTTTTGATGAAAAACTCTTACTTTTTTAGTAAGAGTTTTTTGCTTATTTATGAATTATGTAATATTGAAATTTTTAGGGGGAAGAGCTTTGTTTTAAGAATAATTACTGCATATATAACTAATAATAAAAAAAACATATTTATTAAGGGAATATTTAATTTAAAACATAGATAGATAAATTTTAAAATTATTGAGGAGATGAAAATATGAAAAAATTAAAAAGATTTTTGGCAATGTGTTTACTAATATTTATTTTTAGTTGTAATATTGTTAATGCACAGGAAGCTGGTAGAGAATTTATTTCCAAGGAACCTAATAAAGAAAGTGCTAATGTACATTTTTCTTATATAAAGAATGGTAAAAGGATAAGGGAGGATACCATTCTTATAATAACTAGCAAAGAAGATAAAAATTTGTATGCTTATTGCATTGATATGTATAAGAAGTATCCTTCTTATGATGGCACAAGTTATAATTTGGGGGAATTATCAAGTGAAATAGATAGAAAGAAATTAAATAAAGTTTTTGTAAATGGATTTCCAGTTACAAGTCCAGAAACATTATCGGAGAAAGTTGGACTTGATGGAGATGAATACTATTCTTTAGAAGAGGCGTATGCAGTAACTCAATTAGCACTTTGGCATTATACAGAGGCTAATAGGGATATAATAAAATTTTCAATAGAAGAAGATATACCAGATGAAAGAATATTAAAAGGAGTTAAATATCTTATAAACAGAGCAGAAGAAAATAAAGAAGACAGTCCAATTATTTTTCAATATGACAAAACTACAATAAATAAGGCTGCTTTTGAAAAGGATGGATTTAATTATTTTGGACCAATAAAAGTTCATGGAGATGATGTTGAAACTTTAGAAGAAATAAATATAAATTTATTAAATCAAAATGGAGAATTGGTATATGAAAACGGAGAAACTGTTAATAATACAATAATTTTAGATAGAGAATTTTATGTAAAAGTTCCAAAATCACATAAGCTTTCTAATATAGAAATTAATATCAACACTAATTTAATTAGTTATTTTGAGCAATACTATGAACCTATCAATACATCTGTGCAGGATATTTTAGTTGCAGAAAAAATGCAAACAGAGTTTAAAGATAAAATGTACATAAATATGTTATTACCTCAAACAGGTGGTGGAATTTCCTCTAAAACAATAATTGAATTTGGTGTACTGATTATAGCATTAGGCATAATTACAATAAAAAAACGTTAATAGATAAAAGGCTAAAATTAACTGTATGGCTTTAAAGAAATAAAAAAAGGATTAGTTTTTTATAGAATAAACTAATAAATTTACCTGTGGTGATTATAAAGATTAGATTACTTAATTACATTTTTATAATTGCCATAATTTTTTTATGTGGTTCTATTAAATTTTACAAAAGTAACAACTTTATGATACAATTAAGTTGTTACTGCAAAAAAAGCATAAGGGGATTTTAAAGAAAAGGAGGAAGAATATGATTGAATTTAAAAATATAAAAAAGTCTTATAAAGACACATCTGTGTTAAAAAATATAAATTTAAAAATAAATAAAGGTGATTTTGTTGTTTTTATTGGTTCTAGTGGATGTGGAAAAACTACTTTATTAAAAATGATAAATAAACTTATAAAACCCACATCAGGAGAAATTTATATAGATGGAAAAAATATAGAAAATGAAAATCCTATTGAACTTAGAAGGAAAATAGGGTATGTAATTCAACAAACTGGTTTATTTCCTCATATGACTGTTAGAGAAAATATAGAAATAATACCAAGGTTACAAAAAGCAGATGAAAACAAGATTGAGAATAAAACTAAGGAACTTATGGAAATGGTTGGATTAGATCCAGATAAATTTATAGATAGATATCCCTGTGAGCTAAGCGGAGGTCAGCAGCAAAGAGTAGGAGTTGCAAGAGCCTTTGCTGTAGATTCAGAAATAATATTAATGGATGAGCCTTTTAGTGCTCTTGACCCAATAACTAGAAGTGACCTTCAAGAAGAACTCTTTAATCTTCATCAAGAAGTCAAAAAAACGATAGTATTTGTAACTCATGATATGGATGAAGCACTAAAACTTGGTGATAAGATTTGTATTATGAGTGGAGGCGAAATACTACAATATGATACTCCTGAAAATATTTTAAGAAATCCAATAGGAACATATGTTGAAGAATTTATAGGGAAAAATAAAATTTGGAATAATCCTGAGTATATAAAAGCTAAGGATATTATGATTGAAGATCCAGTTAGAATAAACAGTAAAAGAACAATACTTCAAGGAATTGAAATTATGAGAAGTAAAAAAGTAGACAGTTTGCTCATAACTGATAAGAAGGGAACTTTAAATGGGTTAGTTACATTAAAGAGTATAAAGAAAAATCCCAATATGGTATTAAAACTTGAAGATGTAATGGAGAATAATGTAATAACCGTTCATTATGATGATAACTTAATAGATATACTAGAAACTATGAATAAATATGAAGTTGGATACGTTCCAGTTGTAGATGATGTAAATAGACTTGTAGGATTAGTTACTAGGAGTAGTTTAATTTCAGTGCTTAGTGAACAGTTTATTGACCTGGAGGTGAATGTTTAATGGGAGGATTTTTAGAGTTTTTAGTTGATAAAAAAGATCAAATTTTTCAGCTTTTATTAGAACATATAGAACTTACAATATTTGCAGTACTTATTGCTGTAATTGTTGGAATTCCATTAGGAATATTGATAACAAGAATAAAAAAAGCATCTAAGCCGGTGCTTATGATAGCAAGCATTATTCAAGCAGTGCCAAGTTTAGCATTGTTAGGATTTTTAATACCTATAATAGGAATAGGAAGTAAGCCTGCTATTTTAATGGTAGTATTATATTCGTTGCTGCCTATAATAAAAAATACTTATACAGGGCTTACTAATATAAATCCAGAAATGTTGGAGGCAGCTAAAGCAATAGGAATGACTAAAGGACAAGTCCTTAGACTTGTACAAATTCCTTTAGCCCTTCCAATAATAATGGCAGGAATAAGAATTTCAGCAGTAACCGCAGTTGGACTTATGACTATAGCAGCTTTTGTTGGGGCTGGAGGATTAGGATACATGGTATTCTCAGGAATACAAACAGTGGACAATTATATGATTTTAGCTGGAGCAATACCTGCTTGTATACTAGCATTAGCAATTGATTTTATAGTTGGAAAAATAGAAAAAGTAGTAGCCCCTAGTGGAATTAAAATGGCTGATGGCACTATGAAGATAAAGAAGAAATCTAAAGGAAGACAATTTAGTAAGAGTCCTGTAATAGCAGCTTTATTGTTAGTAGTGATTGTATTAGGGGTTATTTTTGGGCTTGGAAAAAACCGTGATAAAATAGTTATTGCTTCTAAAAACTTTTCAGAACAGCTTATAGTTGGAAATATGTTAGCAGATTTAATTGAAAATGATACTGACTTAAAAGTTGAAAGAAAATTAAATTTAGGTGGTAGTAACGTTGCTTTTAATGCAATTACTTCTGGTGAAGTTGATGCCTATGTAGAGTATACAGGAACAGCCCTTGTTAACATATTAAAAAAGGATATAATAAATGATCCCAATAAAGTTTATGATATAGTATCTAAAGAATTTGAAAAGAGATATAATATAAAATGGTTTGATCCTATTGGCTTTAATAATACTTATGTATTAGCAGTAACTAAGGATACAGCGGAAAAATATAACTTAGAAAGTTTTTCAGATTTATCAAAAGTAAGTAAGGACTTAGTAATAGGACCTACTATAGAGTTTGCTAATAGACAAGATGGTTATTTAGGTCTTATTAAAGATTATAATATGACTTTTAAAGATATAAAACCTGTAGATGGTGGATTGAGATATACTGCTATAGATAGTAAAAAAAGTGATGTTATAGATTCATTTGCAACAGATGGCTTAATAAAAGCTTTTGATTTAAAAGTGTTAAAGGATGATAAGAGCTTTTTCCCTCCATATTTTGCAGTACCAATAATAAGAGAAGAAACTTTAAAAAAACATCCAGAGCTTGAAGGAGTTATGAACAAGCTAGCTGGAAAGATAAATGATGATACAATGAGGGAGCTAAATTATAAGGTAGATAAGCTTGGAGAATCACCAGAAAAAGTATCTAAAGATTTCTTAACAGAACAGGGATTAATATCTAAGTAGGTAATCAATGATAATTGAAAATTATGGTGGAAAGTAGTTTTATTAAACTAATTTTTTTAGTAGATTTATTGTAGCGGCGAACATTGTTCGCCATTTTTTTACCTCAAGAAATTCTTCATTCTTAATTTTTAATCATTAATTAATAAGAGTGTAAATTGAAATCATTCTAAAGGTGAAAGAAAATTTATAACTTAGGTTAATTTAAAATATCCGATGATTAAAAAGTATGTCCAACTTTAAGTTGGATATACTTTTTAGTCGTCGGATAGAAATATCTTTGCAGAATTATATACTCTTTCATCACCTATAAGTAAAAGCACGTCATCTTTATTAAAAGTTGCATAGGGGCCAGGTGAGAGTATAAGAGAACCTCCTCTTTTTATTCCTACAATAGTGGCTCCTGTGTTTTGCCAAAACTTAGTTTCAGAAATAGATTTTCCAATTAGTTTAGAGCTAGCAGGAATTTTTATTTCTAAAGGTGTTATTGGAGTTATATTGCTTAATCTGCCAGAATGGTCTACTATTTTATTCATAGTTTCCATTATTTCATCTTCAAGCTTTTGTTTTTTTATAATTAAATCTGCAAGGGTGGTCTTACAAGAAGCAATGCTTTCTATATTTTGAAATTTATTTATGAATTTAAAAGCATTATCTTTTGAAAGAACAGTTATACCGCTTCCTTTAGAAGAATGAACTACATTAACATCCTCTAAAAGTTTTATGGCTCTTCTTATGGTTTCAGGGGAAACATTATATTTTCCTGCCAAAGTAGAGCGACCATGTAATTTTTTACCTTCCTCAATATTCCCTTTATATATACCGCTGGCTATATCCAAAGCTATTTTTTGATATATAGGCATTGAATAGTTTTCATACATGAGCTTAACCTCCAAATATACCAAGTTAACTTAATTCTAGAAGTAAGTTAGTTTTAAGTCAAGAGTAAAATATATATTTTAAGTTGAGGATTGACAGTAGATGACCTATAGAATTAAGAATTAAGTATGAAGAATGGAGGAGGAAATTAGTTTTATTAAAGTAATTTCTTTAATAGGCTTATTGTAAAGAGAAACATTGTTGGCAAGTTTTTTTCACATTAAAGGATTTTGTGGAGAATACTGTTCTTCGTAATATAAAATATTTATTAAATTATATTAAATAAGTATTGACTTATATAAAGAAAGATGATAAACTAAAGAAGTTATCAGTTGAGTAACTGAAACATAAAGATTTAATATGATTAAAACATTCCCTTTTTAGGTGTATAGAGTAAATCGTTTTTTAAATCTTAATATAAATAAAAAGGAGAAATGTTTAAAATGGCAGATAAAACTTTAGTATGTAAAGATTGTTCAAAAGAATTCGTTTTCACTGAAGGAGAACAAGAATTCTACAAAGAAAAAGGATTCGAAAATGAACCAGTAAGATGTCCTGAATGCAGAAGAGCAAGAAAACAAAACAGAGGATTTCAAAGATAATTAAATAGTAATAAATTACCTATAAGAAGCAATTCTTATAGGTTTTTTTAATTTTTAAGTTAATGTATACAATCACACTTACTTATGAATACCTTCTTGCTTAAATACATAACCTATGACTAATTTAAACAGCTAACAATACAAAGTTCACAATTAATAATATTTTTCAGTGTAAGCTAAAAAAATTAAATTTGATTCTTTATCATTAAAGAAATTTTTATAAAAACAAAAAGTAAATAAATAATAAAAAATATTAATAAAAATTTATAATTGTTAACAGATATTAACAAAGTTGAAGTTAGATGGTATAATAAAATATGAATTAGAATATAATTAAGGATGGTTTTTTATATGCGATGGATAGAGCTTAAAAGGAAAAAACATTTACAGGGATGTGTTCATGTACCAGGAGCTAAAAATAGTTCACTTGCATTGATGGCAGCATGTTGTTTGAGTGATGAATCAATTATACTTAAAAATGTACCCCATATTTCTGATGTAAGCTTGATAAAAGACATAAGCAGAGATATAGGATTTAATATAATTAGTAAAGAAGAGTATTTATTACTTGATCCAACTAACATATTTGGAGCTGAAATTGACCCTAAAAAAGCTTCAGCTTATAGGGCATCTTATTATTTTATTGGAGCATTACTTTCAAAATTTAAAAAAGTAACTTTAGGATATCCTGGAGGAGATAATTTTGGAAGTAGACCTATTGACCAGCATATTAAAGGATTAAAGGCTTTAGGAGCAGAATTTAAATTTTATAATGATTACTATGTGGCAGAAGCAGAGGAGCTAAAAGGTGCAGAAATATTTTTCGATACAATTTCTAGTGGCGCTACTATTAATGTTATATTAGCAGCAACAAAAGCAAAAGGAAAAACCATACTACAAAATGCTGCAAGAGATCCTGAAGTTGTAGATTTAGCTATTCTTTTAAATAAAATGGGAGCTAATATTAAAGGGGCAGGTACTAGTACAATTATTATAGAAGGAGTAAATCAACTTAAGGGATGTAGTCATAGTGTTATTCCTGATAGATTAATTGCAGGAACTTTTTTAATGAGTGCAGGAATTGCAGGAGGAAATATTACAGTAAAAAATGTTATACCTGAACATTTATTATCTTGTATAGCTAAGCTTGAAGAGACAGGATTACATATTGAAACAGGAGAAGATTATATAAAGGCCATTAAAAAAGGTGATTTAAGAGGAGTGAATGTAAAAGCTTCTATGTATCCAGGCTTTGCAACAGATCTTCAACAACCATTAACAGCAATGCTTGTAGAGGCAAATAGCCATAGCATGATAAAGGATATTGTTTATCCAAACAGGATTAATCATTGCTTTGAATTAAATAAAATGGGGGCAGATATTATAATTAAAGAGGAAGGTTTTGTAATTCCAGGTAATCGTAAGCTAAAAGGCGCCCATGTTCATGCTAGTGATGTTAGGGCAGGAATATCTCTTATTTTAGCAGGTTTAGCAGCGGAAGGTACCACATATATAACTGGTATAGAGCATATAGAACGTGGCTATGAAAATATTATAGAAACTTTTTCTTCTATAGGAGCAGAAATTAAGATATGTGAAGATAATAACATGAAAGAAAGCGAATTTGTTGTGTAAAACAATTTAATATAAAATAAAATGTATTAAAAACTCTACAATAAGATTTAAACTTAGTGTAGAGTTTTTTATTTGAAATTTTTTAACTATTCAAAAATCTTATAGATTATATAGTATTCATAAATAATTAGTATTGGAAATGAAAGAGTATTGTCATTAGAATGAAGGTAAGAAGGAATTTATATAATGTTTAACAAAATTTTAGTTTTATGGTATTAAGGAGGAGAATTCTTTGGATAATGATACTTTGAGAAGCTTAAGACCAGAAATTAGAGAAAAGGTTATGAGAGAGGAACTAGGAGAAGAAAAGTGCAGGATACTAGATAAATATGATCTTCATCCAAATGAAAGGTTATATTGGGAAAGAATACAGGAAAAATATCCTGTGCAGGAGTATTTTAGTCATAAATTTGCTAAAAAAACATCAGCTCTGGGCATGATATTTCACATATATAGGCTATGTTTTGCAAAGACGAAATATTTTGAAAACAATTGGGAACATTTTGTTCCATGTATACATGATTTTAAGAAGGGTTTTATAGAAACTGAAATGTATAACATGGAATATATAAAACAAAAAGATACAGGAATAATTTTAGATTTAAGAGAATTAGCTAAAATAAAATGGATTAGTGATTTTAGAGACATATGTGATTATTTAGAAGAAAAACAAAGTGCAGTAGAAAAGATAAGAGTTCATGATGAAAAAGGGGCATGATGTCAATTAAAAATTGATTATAGACTATTTAAGAAACTTCTCCACTATAGGGGAAGTTTTATTTTTATTAACATTTTTGCTTTTTATTTTCAAGTTTTGTATAGTATATGTAATAATAAATTGGGAGTAAAATATAATTATGGTAATAATTTATGAGGGAGAATGGGAGTTTAATGGCAAAATGTATATTGGAACTAAATGATTTATATAAAAATATTTGGTGGAGTACGAATAAAGATTTTCCAAAGTTAGATAAAAAAATAAGCTATTTTGAAAAAATAAAGATGGAAAAGCATACAGATAAATTTATAAATGAATTTATGAATAGTTTAGAAAGCTTTCCTAAAGAAGATAAAAAAAGAATTCTATGGAGAGATAAATTTAATAGCATAATAGATGAATTTATAAATAACACTTCTTTAATTAGTAGTAAAGATAGAGAAATTTTACTAAATAAAGAATTGATAAAGAGTACAGAAGCTTTTATAAAAGCAGCTAAAAAGTTTGATGATAATATTTCATCAGAAGATATAGGGCAGGCTATGAGAAATGTGTGGATAATGAATATCCTTCAAATGTTATTTGATATGGATATAGTATTTACAGATTCAATTTTTGCATATAGTATGTTATATCCTTACACAGATAATTATTTAGACAATCCTCAAATATCAAAAGAGGAAAAAATAAATACTAATAAAAGGTTAAAAAAGCGATTAGAAGGTCAGTCAATTGAACCTAATAGTGAGTATGAAAAGAAAGTATTCAATTTAGTATCAAAAATTGAAAATACTTTTAAAAGAGAGGATTATCCAGAAGTTTTTCAAAGTATAATGTGTATTTACAATGGTCAAGTAAAAAGCATGATACATCAGGGAAAGATAACATCTCCTTATGAAGTAGATATATTAGGAATATCAATGGAAAAGGGGGGAAGTTCTGTCCTTGCTGATGGTTATTTGGTTAAAGGAAAACTAAATGAGGAAGAGATAAAGTTTTGTTATGGATATGGAATACTTCTTCAAATATGCGATGATCTCCAGGATGCAACAGAAGATTTAAGAAATAATCACATGACTATAATCTCCCAATTAGCTAAAAAGTGGGATTTGGATAACATAACTAATGGATTAATAAATTTTACTATTAATTTAATAGATAATGTAGAGTGTTTTCAATGCAAAAATATAAAAGAGATAAAGCAGTTAATAAAAAAGAATTGTTTACAGTTAATATACTTTGCTATAGCAGCAAACAAAAACTTATATAGTAAAAGCTATTTTAAAGAAATAGAAAAATATTTTCCTTATAGAAGAAAATATATGATAAGTCTTTTTGATAAATTAAAGAAGAAATTTTCAAATATGGAGGAAAGTTATAATGGAGTAAACATAGAAGATATAATTAAATATGGATTATGGGGAGAAGACGTTAAGTTTGATTTAATATGCAATAATTAAAAGACTATTTAAGAATCTTTAATATTATATATTTTAAGGGGGAAATTGCTTTTTAATAATTTTTTTACTTTTGAGCAAAATATTATTAATTTTACTGTTCGCTTTATTATCTTTTAGTATAATAACAGTACCTTATGAAACTTATGCTGTAGAAAGTGCTTTTGTATATAGGGATAGTTGTAGCAAAGAGGCTGAGAACTTAAGAGCCCAAGGGAGAAGGTTTTGGATTGAACATGTTTTTTGGACTAGAGATTTTATAAAGAGCGACTTATCCAATCTTGAAGATAAGAGTGATGTTTTAAATAGACTTCTTAAGAACCAAGAGGATATTGGCAATTTAATTAAACCATATTATGGTGCAGAAAATAGTAAAAAGCTTACAGAACTTTTAAAAGAACATATTAGCCTTGCTGGTCAGGTTGTTGATGCTGCTAAAAGTGGAAATAAAGAAGATTTAGATAAATATAATAAGCTTTGGCATAAGAATGCAGATGATATTGCTAAATTTTTAAGTAGTATAAATCCTCAGTGGTCAGAGAAAGAATTAAAAGATATGTTATATAAACATTTAGATTTTATAACAACTCAAGTTACTAATAGGTTAAATAGTAATTGGGCAGGAGATATAGATGCCTTTGATAAAGGTGAAGAGCATATTATTAAACTTGCTGATATTATTTCAAATGGCATAATTAAGCAATTCCCAAATAAATTTTAATTATAATAAGTTATAAAAAAAGAGCAAAATATTGCTCTTTTTTATTACAGAAAATTAAGTATCTTTGAAAGAAGTTATATTTTTATAAAATTATATATTATAATAAAAATATGTTTATACAATAATATATTTACGAAAAGAGGTTAATTTATGGCACAAGGAAAAACAAATGCAATGAGAATTTTAGATCAAAAAAACATAGAATATGAAATTATAACTTATGATAATAAGGATGGTAAAATAGATGGTATTTCTGTAGCAGGTAAGATTGGCAAGGATGTATCTGTTGTATATAAAACATTAGTAACCCAAGGAAATAGTAAAGAAATTTATGTATTTGTAATACCTGTTAAGGAAGAATTAGACTTAAAAAAAGCAGCCAAAGCAGCTGGTGAGAAAAAGGTAGAAATGATAGCTGTTAATGACATATTAAAATTAACTGGCTACATAAGAGGAGGATGTTCACCAGTAGGAATGAAAAAAAGTTACAAAACATTCATAGATGCTACTGCTAAAGATATAGAAAAAATTGTTGTAAGCGGCGGTAAAATAGGAATGCAAATAGAGATATTTCCTAAAGAACTTTTAAGTGTTATAAGAGGAGAGTTTCAAGATATAATAAAATAAATCAAGAGGAAAGTTTTAACTAGCAATACAATTGCTAGTTTTTTCACCTCTGGGGAACAGTAGTGAAGCCATTTTGGTTCCCCTGAGGTGCAGTATAGTTTGGAGCAATAGCAAAACATTAAGCCCATATTAATAGAGAGACTGTAGGAATTAAGAATTAAGTATGAAGAATTGTGGTTAAAATTAATTTTGCCATTAATTTCTTTAAACAGATTGTTGTAGCGGCGAACATTGTTCGCCATTTTTTATATGCCAGATATATGATAACAGAAATGGGGTTAGGTTTTCTAGAGAACACTGTTCTCCACTACATCTAATTAATGTTATAAACATATAGGCTAAATTCTAAAGGAATATATTTATACATGGATTCATGCAAATAAGAGAAAACTACAATAGTACTAAATAAAAGGGCGGTGTGTTAGAACTTATGAAAAACAAAGCAGCAGAAAGAAATTTTAAGAAGATAAAAAGTGAGTTTAATCATATTGAAAATATAGTGAAACATAGTAAACCTCAAAATTTATGGGAGCATGATGCAACTATAAGAAAAAAACTTAGAATGTTGAATGAATACAAGGAATTAGATGTTAAAGAATATAAAACAATTTGCAATAAATATCTAGAATTATTAAATTATGCGTCGCAAAAGCTTTTACAGGATTATAATCAAAAAAATAATACAAGTTTTAATTTTAAAGATATAGTTAAAGGGAAGGAAGGAGCATATCTTAAATCGGGAATTATGGGACTTCTTATAACGGAGCATATTCCTAAAATGGTAGCTAAAGAATTTGAGGAGGTTTTTCCTTTAAATCCTAAGGATGAATATAAAGAAGTTAGAAGGATTAAAAGGAAATTTTATCTTCACCTTGGAGAAACAAACACAGGAAAAACCTACAATTCAATACAAAGGCTTAAAAAATCTTCAAAGGGTATTTATCTTTCTCCTCTAAGGATACTTGCTTTAGAAAATTATGAAAGGCTTAATAGAGAAGGAGTTAAATGCAATTTAATAACTGGTGAAGAAGAAATCATAGTTGAAGGAGCGGAGCATATTTCTTGTACTATAGAAAAACTGAATATAGATGAAGAATATGAAATAGCTATAATAGATGAAATTCAAATGATAAATGATGATCAAAGGGGAGCATCATGGACTAGGGCATTATTAGCATTAAAATGCAAGGAAATACATGTTTGTGGTGCTATAAATTCAAAAGAGTTATTAATAGATATATTGGAAGATTGCGAAGAAGATTATGAAATAAAAGAATATAAAAGAGATATACCTCTTATCATGGAATATAAACAGTTTTCCTATAAAGATGTGAAAATGGGAGACGCTTTAGTAGTATTTTCTAAAAAAAGAGTATTAGAATTAGCCAATTTTTATTCAAATTTAGGAATAAAACCAAGCATGATATATGGAGATTTGCCACCAGAAGTAAGAAGGAAACAATATGAGCAATTTATAAATGGTGAAAGTAGTATGATAATATCCACAGATGCTATTGGTATGGGAGTAAATTTACCTATAAGAAGAATAGTTTTTATGGAAATTAAAAAATTTGATGGAGATGAAGTAAGATATTTAAATTCTCAAGAAGTAAAACAAATTGCAGGAAGAGCTGGAAGAAAGGGCATATATAATGAAGGATTTGTAGCATCTTATGGCAGTACGCAAAAATTTATTAATGACAATTTAGAAATAAAAGATGAACTTATAGAATCAGCAGTTTTAGGACCAAGTGAAGAAATTTTAAAAATAAAAACCTTACCTTTAAGAGAAAAACTAGCATTATGGAGTAACATAGAAGAAAGCATACCTTATTATAAAAAAATGGATATAAGGGAATATTTAATTGTCTTAGACAGCATTAAAAATTATAGATTAGAGGAGCAAATTCAATGGAAACTTTTAAAAATTCCATTCGATGTGAGTAATAAGGATATAATGAACTGTTTTCTTCAATATATGGATGAAATATTTATCTCTAAGAGAAAAGAACTATCAAAACCTACATATAAATTTAAAGACCTATATGAACTGGAAACCTATTATCAAAAAATAAATCTATACTACTCATTTTCAAAAGCTTTTAACTTAAACTTTGATGAAGAATGGGTTTATGATGAAAGAATTAAGGTTAGTGAAGATATAAATCATATATTGGTAAGAATGTAACTTTAACTTCAAGGGACGGTTCATTCTTTTTAATAAAATTAATAAATGAATTTTACGATTTGTAATGAACCGTCCCCATATTTAAAAAGAACTAGTAGCTTTTGTTAGGAGATTGCTGTATAATTTAGAGAAATTTAATTTAAAACTTATCTTATAGAAGATTGTCAATGTCAATTGAATAAGGGGAGGGATGTTCATGAAGTTAAAGATGGTAGAGCTAAAAAGTGGAGAAAAATTAATATTAAGAAGACCTACAGTAGAAGACGCAGAAAAAATAATTAGATACGTTAATATTGTTGGTGGAGAAAGTGATAATTTACTCTTTGGAGAAAATGAGTTTCATCTTACTGTTGAAGATGAAAAAAACATATTAAAAGAATAAATAATGATTCTAATTCACTTATGATATTAGGAGTTATAAATGATAATATTGTTAGCGTTGCACAAATTACTAGTTCTAATAGAAAAAGAATAGCTCATAATGCTGAAGTTTCCATTTCTGTTAAAAAGGAATTGTGGAGAAGGGGTATTGGAAGTATAGTAATGGGAGAATTGATAAATTTTGCAAAAGATGGCGGAAGGATAAAAAATATAAGTCTTGGTGTTAAAGAAGATAATATTAGTGCAATTAAGATGTATGAGAAACTAGGATTTGTAAAAACTGGAGTTCATAAAAATTATTTTAATATAAATGATAAATTTTATGATGAAATGCTGATGGAATTATATATTTAATTACTAAAATAACTTTTTTACTAGCAATATAATTGCTAGTTTTTTTATTTTTAAAGACAATTTAATCAATAGAAAATTAAGAATAAATTGGGGATGAAATTAGAATTAATTGTAGAGGCAAACAGTATTGGACACATATTATTGAATGAATATTAAACTATAAGACGTATTAAAAGAGAAGGTGGATAATGGTAAAGATAAACAGAAGAAAATATTAAAGGGACGGTTCATTCTTTTTAATAGGATTAACGAATGTATTAAAGGGACGGTTCATTCTTTTTAATAGGATTAACGAATGAAGTCTGTAAATTGTAATGAACCGTCCCCATATTTTCTTACATATATTAAAAAAATATCTCATATTAATATGTAAAGAGATGTTTTAGGAGAGTTTAATGAAGTTAGAAGCATATATAAAAAATATGTATTTATATTTTACAGAAATAAATAGAAATGTGTATCTATTTCAGTGGGATTATATGGATAGCTTACAGTGTTTTTTAAATTTTAGAGAAAGTACAGTTTTTACAGTTGAAGAACTAAAGTTATATGATGGCACAAAAGGTAAGCCAGCTTATATTGCGGTGGATGGAATAGTATATGATGTGAGTTATGAAGCTTCTTGGGGAGGTGGAACTCATTTTGGAGTTATGGCTGGAAATGATGTTAGTGATGCATATAAAAATTGCCATGGCAATAATTCTGTAATTGGCAGATTGAATAAAGTTGGAGTACTTCAAAAGTAGGGATTAAATATGATGGAATGTAGTATTAATAAAAATATAAAAGACAGGGTTGCAAGAATGGTAGATGAAGCTGGAAAAAAAGATAATAAAATGAATTTAATATGGATAGAGGCTAATGGATGTTCAGGAAATACAATTTCACTTTTAAATGGAGATGCGCCAGATCCTATATATTTTTTAAAGGAAGTTGTGAATTTAAAATATTCTAACAGCCTTATGATACCTCAGGGAAATCAGGCAGTAAAAAAGTTAAATGGGGCATTAATGGAGGAATTTACATTAGTAGTAGAAGGTGCAATTGCAACAAAAGATAATGGGGCATATAACTATATAAGTTATTATGATGGTAAACCAGTTTCAGCTATGGAGGAGGTTCGAAAAGCAGCAGATAGTGCAAAGTATATTTTAGCAGTTGGAACATGTGCAGCCTTTGGTGGAATATCTGCAGCAAAGCCCAATTTATCAAATTCAATAAGCGTAGGAGAATTTTTAAATGACAAGAAAGTTATAAATTTGCCAGGATGTCCTTGTCAGCCTGATTGGCTAATGGGTACTGTATCCTATTTAAGTTTATATGGAGAGCCAGAATTAGATGAACTTAATAGACCTAAAATGTTTTATGGAAATACAATTCATGATTATTGTGAGAGAAGATCTTTTTTTGAGAGAAAAATTTTTGCTTCTTCTGTAGGGGATACTGGATGTTTCTTTAAAATAGGATGTCGTGGACCAGTTACTAGAGTAGACTGCCCTATTAGAAGGTGGAATGAAAGAATAAATTGGCCTATAGGAGATAACACACCCTGCATTGGATGTGCACAAAAGGGATTCCCAGATGGAATGATGCCTTTTGTAAGAATAGAATAGGAGGATAAGCCTTGGGGAAAAAAGTAGTACTTAATCCTATGACAAGAATAAGTGGCTTTTTACAAATAGAGGTAGAAATTGAGAATAATAAGGTGATTGAAGCTAAAAGCCAAGGAATGCTTTTTAGAGGATTTGAAAAAATGTTAAAAGGAAGAAGTCCTACAGATGCCATATATTTTACAGAGAGAATATGCGGAATATGTTCTACTGCTCATTCAATAGTGTCATCAAAAGCTTTGGAAAAAGCTTTTAATGTTGATGTGCCTTTAAATGAAGGCATAATAAGAAATATACTGCATGGCTGTGAATTTTTACAAAATCACTTAAGACATTTTTATCAATATGCTTTGCCGGATTATGTAAGAGGCTTTAATGTAGATCCACTTTATGAAGTTACTCATGAAGATTTTAGGATTCCAGATGATAAGCAAAAAAGATTGGTAGAAGATTATTTTATATCCACAGAATACAGTAAAATGGCCCATAAATTATTAGCATTATTAGGAGGAAAAGCACCTCATAATCATGGAGTTTTCTTAGGAGGAGTTACAGTAACATTGGATGCTGAAAAGCTTTTAGATGCAAAAGGAATGTTATTTGAAATGAAAAGTTTTATAAGCAATCGAATGGTAGAGGATATTGAAATTATAGCTAAATATTATGAAGATTATTTTAAAATTGGAGCAAGTCAAGGAAATTTCATGTCCTTTGGATTATTTGATGATTATGGAGAGATGTCCTATGTTAAGCCTAAGATAATTTTAAAAGATGGAAAAGAGATGGATATTAACAAAGATAAAATAACAGAAAATATTTATAAAAGCTGGTATATTGGCGAAAGGGAAAACTTTACTCTGCAGGATGAAGGATGGATACCTGATTCTCAAAAGAAAGAAGGATATACATGGATTAAGGCTCCTAGGTATGAAGGAATTTCTATGGAAGTTGGACCATTAGCTAGAACATATATATCAGGGATTTATAGAAAAGACAGTTCTACAATGAGCAGACTAGTTGCAAGAGTACTCGAAGCTAAGAAAGTTGCAGAAACCATGGAATTTCTTTTAAATATTGTAGAATTAAAAGTTCCATGGAAAAAGAATTTTGTTATACCAGAGAATGCAATAGGATATGGCCTAGAAGACACTACAAGAGGGGCTTTAGCTCATTTTATAGATATAAAAGATAAGCAAATAGATAAATATACCATTGTAACACCTAGCACATGGAACTTATCCCCTAAAGATGAAAATGGCATAAGAGGGGCAGTAGAAGAAGCACTTATAGGTACTTTCATAGAAGACTCTCATAATCCAATAGAACTTGGGAGGATAGTAAGAAGCTTTGACCCTTGCGTATCCTGTGCTACCCATGTGGTATCTAAAAACACATCATTAGTTGAAGTAAGGGTTGTGTAATGAAAAAAGTAATAGCTATAGGAAATAGAATAATGATGGATGACAGCATAGGAATAAAAGTTGTAGAAAGCATTGAAGAAGATTTGAAGAGATTAGACTTTAATGTTGTTATAGGAGAAACAGATATAGATTATACACTAAATGAAATAAATGAAGGAGATTTTATTATTATTGTGGATTCAAGCTTAACAGAGAAATCTCCAGGAACTATTAATGTATCAAATTTAAAAAATATCAATGAATATAATGAAAAAACTTATTCCCTGCATCAAATGAATTTAATAAAGTTATTAAGCAGTTCAGAGTTGTTTAAAGTAGATGGATTGCTTATAACTATTGAAGCTTCAGAAATAGATTTTGGAATGGGATTAAGCAGAATTTTAGAAGAAAAATTTGAAATCATAAAAAATGAAGTTTTAGAGGAAATTGTTACTTATTCAAAATAAGATGGATTGGAGGGATGAAAATATTTGATAGCTAGATATATTGTAAAATTATACGGGTTAGTTCAAGGAGTTGGATTTAGACCTTACGTTTATAATGTGGCAATTGATTTTAATTTAAAGGGATGGGTAAGTAATGAAGGCTCATCTCTTATTATTGATATAGAAGGAGAAAAGGAAGATATTAAAGAGGCTTTGGTAAAAATAATAAAAACTCCTCCACCAATTTCACAAATAAGAAAAGTTTTAGCTAAAAAAGAAGCTATTCTTAATTATAAAAAATTTACCATAAGAAACAGTAAAAATAGTGAAAAAAGCTATAAATTTCTCCTTCCTGATATTGGAATTTGTGAAGAGTGTATGAAAGATATTTATGATGAAAATTCTAAGTGGTATAAGTATGCTTTTACGAGTTGTACAAACTGTGGACCAAGATATTCAATTATAAAAGCTATTCCTTATGATAGAGAAAATACTACTATGGAAAAGTTTAAATTTTGTAATGACTGTGAAACTATGTATAAAAACCCTAAAGACAGGAGGTTTCATGCTCAAACACTTTCCTGTAGGGAATGTGGACCTATATTAGAATTAATTGATAATAAAAGAAAAAAAATAATTTGTGATGATCCTATTAGTGAAGCGTCAAAACTTATAAAATTAGGAAATATTGTTGCAATAAAAGGAATAGGCGGCTTTCAATTATGCTGTGATGGAAATAGTGATGACACTGTAAAAAAGCTAAGAAAGAGAAAAAATAGGACTGACAAGCCCCTTGCATTAATGGTAAAAAACATAGAAACTGCTTATAAATATGTATATATTAATGAAAAAGAAGAAGAAGTTTTAAAATCAAAAGAATCTCCAATTGTACTTCTTAAAAGTAAGAAGAATAAAAATTTATCTAAATATATTTCTCCTAAAATAAATTCTTTGGGAATAATGCTTCCATATACTCCACTTCATAGCTTAATTTTTCAATATGGATTAGAAGTATTAGTTATGACCAGTGGAAATATTAGTGGAAATCCTATGGAATATAAAAATAGTGAAGCTATTGAAAATTTAAAAGATATAGCAGATTATTTTTTGATACATGACAGAGAAATAGAAATTCCAATAGATGATTCAGTAGTAAAAGTAGTAGATAATAAGCTTTTAATAAGCAGACTTGCAAGAGGATATGCCCCATATTACTTAAATTATCATATTGATAATCATAATATTTTAGCCAGCGGCAGTGAAATGAAAAATACTTTTTCACTATCTAATAGTAACACAATACTTCTAGGAAAATATTGCGGAGATTTAAAGCATTTAAAAGTATTTAATGAGTATATTCACAGTATTGAAAGTATTGAAAATATATTAGATTATGATAATAAATTTGTAGTTATAGATAAACATCCATATTTCAATCTTAGAGAATATTTTAAAAGAAAAAATTTAGAGATATTAGAAATTCAGCATCATTTTGCTCATATGGTAAGCTGTATAGCTGAACATAACATAAAAGAAAAAGTGATTGCTGTTATTTATGATGGAATGGGATATGGAGATGATGGGGAAATATGGGGAGGAGAATTCTTTATAGGTGATAAAAAATCATATGAGAGAGTAGCTCATTATAAATATACCAATATTCAAGGAGGAGATAATTCTGTTAAGAACATTTATAAAATTGCTTTAAGTTATATAGAATTGATAAGAGATAAGAATTTAAAAAGTAAGGGAATAGATAGTATAAAAGGCTTCTTAAAAGAATCTATACCAAAGAATGAGGTTGACTACATTGTTAAAAATCATTATATAGCATTAAAAAATAATATAAATTGTTTTGAAACCTCAAGTATTGGAAGATTATTTGATGGTGTAGCTTCAATATTAGGTATTAGACAAGTTATAAGTTATGATGGACAAGGTCCTATAGAATTGGAAAATACAATAGAAGAAGGAATAGTTGAAAGCTATCAATACGAAAATATTTCTATTAAAGAAATTATTAATATAGATATTGTTCCAATGATTGAGGAGATAATCACAGACAAAATAAATGGTGTATCTAATGGAGTAATATCTGCTAAATTTCATAACACTTTAATAAATA
The DNA here is from genome assembly GCF_014836835.1 of Clostridium faecium. GTDB lineage: Bacteria > Bacillota > Clostridia > Clostridiales > Clostridiaceae > Clostridium_J > Clostridium_J faecium. The sequence goes on from NZ_JACSQB010000167.1 coordinate 25,053, forward strand.
TTACTGTAGATATAGTTAAGAAAATAAGAAATAAATTTAAATTAAACTCTGTAGTATTAAGCGGAGGAGTTTTTGAAAATAGATATCTATTAGAAAATTTAGTGAAAAAATTAAAAGTGGAAGGATTTAAAGTGTATTTTAATGAAAAAGTGCCAATTAATGATGGTGGAATATCCGTAGGACAACTAGCAGCTGCAAATGAATTGATTAATTTGTGAAAGAATAATTAGTTATTATTTTATTATAAGTAAAGGAGATATTATGTGTTTAGCAATAGCTGGGGAAATAATAGATATAAAGAATGATAGAGCTCTAGTAGACATAAATGGAATAAAAATGTGGATTAATATAGACTTTGTGGAAAATCCAGTGATAGGAGATTATGTGTTAATTCATGGGGGCTTTGGCATTGAAAAAATAGATAAGGAATATAAAGATTTTTTAAATGAGGTAATAGATGAAATATGCAGAGAATAAGAATATATGAAAATATACTGGATAAAATATTTAAACTGTGTGAAGAAATAGATAAAGATAAAATAAACATAATGGAGGTTTGTGGTACTCACACCCATCTAATATATGAAAGTGGATTGAAGCAGTTATTACCAGAAAAGATTAATTTAATATCTGGTCCTGGCTGTCCTGTTTGTGTAACTTCTACTAGTTTTATTGATAATGCAATAGATATAGGCAGAAATGGTACTACCATTGTAACTTTTGGTGATATTGCAAAAGTCAGAGGAAGTGTATGTTCTCTCGTTGAAGCAAGAAATTTAAATCTAAAAGTTATATATTCTATGGACAAGGTTATAGAATTTTGTTTGCAAAATTCACTTAAGGAGTTTTTATTTCTTGGGGTAGGATTTGAAACCACTTCTCCCATTATAGCATCAACAATAAAAAAAGCTAAAGATTATAATTTGAAGAATTTATGGTTTTATAATTCTTTGAAAGTTATGCCTCCTATAATTGATAAAATACTAAGTTCATCATCAGTAGATGGAGTTATACTGCCAGGAAATGTAGCAATAGTAGAGGGAGAAGAAGGCTTTAAACACATATTAGAAAAATATAATATTCCTTCTGTGATAGCTGGATTTTCTTATGAACACATTTTAATATCCATATATTATATTTTAAAAAACATATATATGAAAAGTGGTTCCTTTTATAATATTTACAAATCAGTAGTGAGGGTAGAAGGAAATGTTAAAAGCAGAAAAATTTTAGATGATGTATTTTATTTGGACAATGGTACATGGCGAGGAATAGGAAATATTCCTAAATCCAGTATGGAAATAAGAGATGGATATAAAAATTTTGATGGTAAAAATAAGTTTAATATTAAGGAAAAAGAAGAGAGGATTAAAGTGTCAGGATGCAGGTGTGAAGAGATAATTATGGGTAAAATTTCACCAGAGGAGTGTGAATTATTTAAAAATGTATGTAATAAAGAAAATCCTGTAGGTCCTTGCATGGTATCTGTAGAAGGAGCATGTTATTCAGCTTGCAGCTATATATAATTAAAATAAATGGAGAGATTTTATGGATAGGATAAACTTAATTCATGGGGAAGGTGGGAAACACACCCAAAAGTTAATAAAAGAAATCTTTTATAAAGAATTTAAAAATGAACATTTACTTATGGATAGGGATTCAGCAAATTTAACTATAAATTGTAATAAAATAGCTTTTACTACTGATTCTTTTGTGGTAAAACCATTATTTTTTAATGGTGGTGATATTGGAAAACTTGCAGTTTGCGGGACTGTTAATGATCTGGTAACAAGTTTTTCTATACCTAAATTTTTAAGCTTAAGTTTTATTATAGAAGATGGATTTTTTATAAAGGATTTATTAAAAATAGTGAAATCCATTGGTGAAACTTCAGAAAAAACAGGAGTTAAAATAGTAACAGGAGATACTAAAGTGGTTGAGAAGGGAAAAGTTGAAGGAGTTTTCATAAATACATCTGGTATAGGTATTATAAAACATCCTATAATTGATAATATAAAAACAGGAGATAAAATAATAATAACTTCAACCATAGGTGAACATGGCACTGACATAGCTATGGATAGATATGGGCTAGAAATAGAAGGGAAAATTAAAAGCGATGTTTCACCATTAAATGATTTAGTAGAAATTTTATATGAATATAAAAACTCTATAAGACTTTTAAAAGATCCTACAAGAGGAGGAATTGCTCAAAGTCTTAATGAAATATCAGAAAAATATAAAATAGGCATGGAAATCATAGAAGAAAATATTCCAATAAGAAGAGAAGTAAAAAGTCTAAATGAAATGATAGGATTAGACCCTTACTACTTGGCCTGTGAAGGGGTTATGATAGTAATTGCAGAAGATAAAATTTCTAGAGATATAATAAATAAATTAAGAATTTATGAAAAATATTCAAGAGCTGAAATTGTAGGAGAAGTTATAGAAGGCAATAGAGTTTATATAAAAAATAAAATTGGCGGGAAGAGAATATTAAGGGAATTAGAATCTATAATGCTGCCTAGAATATGTTAAACTATAACAAAAATGGCTGTCAATTTTTCAACAGCCATTTTATTTAAATTCTAAAGTTCATATACAGCTATAAAAGAATCAAAGCCTTTTACTTTTAATTGTTGAACTCTATTTTCAGCATTAGCTCTAACAGTATATGAACCAGCAATAACTCTATAATATCCATTATTGTAATCTATAAATACGTCACTTATACCAGCAGATTTTAACTCTTGAACTCTTTTGTCTGCATTAACTTTTTCGGTATATGAACCAGCTACAACTCTATAGTAAGTGGTTGTCCCACCACCAGTGGATCCACCAGAAGGTTCTTTTCCAGTCAATCCTTTAACTATAGCTCTTGCAAGTTTATCTGGTCCTGCATTCTTGTATGCATCGCAATCTTTAGATGTGGATACAAAGAAAGGTTCAATGATAATTGCAGTCATACTAGTTGCAGATAATTCATATAAACTAGTAGAAGTTTTAGCTCCACGGTTTGAAAGTGATAATCTAGAAGCAATTTCTTTACTTATATTAGCTGCATAATTTTGTGCTGTTGATGAGCCAGTATAATACCAAACTTCGCTTCCAGTAGCAGCATTAGTAGTATAGGCATTAACATGGCAACTAATAAACAAATCTGCACCCCAACTATTAGCTTCACTAACACCTGCACTAAGTGCTGAACTAGAACTTGAATATTTTCTTTCAGTAGGATTAAAGACTTTTACTGTATGACCCATATCCTGTAGATATTTCACAATTTTAGGTGCATACTCTCTTATTACGGCATATTCGTTTAAATAACCAACTGCTGAAGTATTGTTACCATTTGTTAAAATCTCATGACCAAATCTTACGAAAATTTTCATTTTCAAAAACCCCCATATATTTTATTAAATTAGTAAATTAATTAATAAGAATGAAATTTTTCCAAAAGTGAAAACACTTATTACAGAAATTAATTTAAACTAAATAAAAATAATATATAGAAAGATATTAAAACTAGAAAAGTCTATATGGTAACAGACTAATCTAGTTAGAAATAATGTTTTTCATATTATTCTTTTTTTGTAATAATATAAGATTTTATATCTTCTATATCTTTTTTCACATCTTCAATTAATTTTAATTTATCTGTAAGACTAGATATTATTTCTTGATATTTAGATTCCCGTTCTTCTTGTTTTAAATCTCTTTTTTCCTGCATTTTTAATATATAGAAAGTAAGTGCTACACTTAGAAGTGCCCATATACCATGTGAAGAAGCTAATTCTATTAATTTACCCTCCATAATTTACTCCTTATCTCTTTAAAGATTTTTAAAAATAAAGTTATAATTCTTTATAGCTTGTCCATATATTTATTTGATTTTAATTGTGCAAATATAAGCTTAAATGCACAATTCTATAAATACATGTTTTAAATTTAAAAGTATAATATATAATTATTATATATAAATATATAGTCAACTGTTCTTATATTTTATAATGACAATATAAAAAATATTTTTAGAATAAAAAAATAGACCTAGAAAGTAAATAAATTGCAAAATACTTTCTAAGTCTTTAATTTAATATGTGACTTTAAATTTAGCTTAACACTTGAACTTTATTGATAATTACTTAATATCTAATTTTTCAGCTGCTGCTTTAGGTATGTCTTCTTTTTGTACCTCTTCATATTTAAGAGCTGTATCTTCTTTAAAAATTACTTTTAAAAAAGCACCTTCTTTAAGTTGTTTCATACCAAGGAATTTTACAGTTTTTTCATTTCCCTCTTTATCATATCCAGTTAATTCATATTCTCTAGATGAAGTTTCATTACCTTTGTCATCTTTTTGTGGGGTTCCTTCACCTTCAACTATTACATAATAATCTACTTTTTTTACAAAGGGATTGTATTTTGAATCACATCCTGTTAACATTACTGGTATTATCAATGCAATCATTAAAATTGGAATTAATTTTTTCATCTTATGCCTCCTAAAATTTTTATAAATTTAATGTGAAAAATAGTTTTAATTTATATAATAAACTAATATAAAATCAAGTTTACATTAGTTTTATAAAAAATGATTTAAAAATATAAGCTTTTACTATATATTCATTTTTTCTAAGGCTCCTTTAGGAACATTTTCTTTTTCTATTTCTTTATATGCTTTTACTGATTCATTTTTTAGAATAATTTTTAAAAAAGTACCTTCACGAAGATGTGTTGAACCTGTAAAAGTAATAATTTTTTCTTTCCCTTCTTTATTATAAGCAGGTAGCTTATATTCTATAAACTCTGTAATATTACCTTCACCATCTTCTTTAGGAGTTCCTTCTCCTTTGATGACTACATAGTAATAAGTTTTTCTTGCAAAAGGATTATATCTATCATTACACCCTGTCAACAATACAGGAATTATTAATATTGCCAGAAGAATTGGAATCAATTTTTTCATTTAAGAACCTCCTGTTAATTGATGATATGAGTATAGCATATATAATATTTCATTAAATGACTCCAGTCTTACAAAATTGCAATTATTTCTTACATTTTTATAAGATTAGATTCAGATGATATGTAAACTTACAATTAATGCTAATTTAAATTAATTATTCACTAATTTTAGAGCTAAATAATTTAAAAGTTAATAAATAAAATATCCATAATAATTATTATTTAAAAATTCAATATAATAAATATGTGAATAATATATGTAAAATAAAATCTTATGAAAATATAAAAGCATTTATAATGTAGAATATAGTTATAGGGTTAAAAATAATTTTAATTTTACGGTAATGCTTTAAGGAGATGATTATGTGAAATACGATGTAATAATAGTAGGAGCAGGTCCATCAGGAATTTTTGCTGCTTTAGAATTAATAAGAGGTAAAGCTAATAAAAAAATTCTAATAGTTGAAGAAGGAAAAAGTATTGATAAAAGATATTGCCCTAAGGAAAAAACAAAAGAATGTGTTTTTTGCAAGCCATACTGTCATATTACTACAGGATTTTCAGGAGCTGGTGCTTTTTCTGATGGAAAGTTATCTTTAAGTTATGAGGTAGGGGGAGATTTACCTAATCTTATAGGTGCTGATAAAGTACAGGAATTTATAAACTACACTGATAAAATTTATCTTGAATTTGGAGCAGATGAAAGAATTGAAGGCATAGGAAATACTGAAGAAATTAAAGAAATAAGGAGAAAAGCTATAGAAGCAGGATTAAAATTAGTTGATTGTCCAATACGACATTTAGGAACAGAAAAAGCACAGGAAATATATTTAAAGATACAAAATTTTTTATTGAATTCAGGAGTAGAAATAAGGTTTGACACCTTAGCTAAAGATATAATTATTAAAAATGATCAAATTAGTGGCGTAATTTTAACTGATTCAAAAAGTAAAACTAATGAAGATATAGTTTTAGGAGATAAAATTATAATGGCAACAGGAAGGAAAGGTGCTGATTGGCTTAAAGATATGTGCATTAAACATGAAATAAAACATTCTGCTGGAACAGTAGATATTGGAGTACGTGTAGAACTTAGAAATGAAGTTATGGAAAGTGTAAATAATGTACTTTATGAATCTAAGCTAATAGGATATCCCGCACCATTTAATGATAAAGTGAGAACTTTTTGCCAAAATCCAGGAGGTTTTGTAAGTCAAGAGAACTATGATAATAATTTAGCTATAGTTAATGGACATTCTTATAAAGATAAAAAATCAGAAAATACAAACTTAGCTATATTAAGCTCACACAATTTTGCAGAACCCTTTGATAAGCCTATAGAATATGGAAAGAAGGTAGCTGAACTAGTTAATATGCTTGGAAATGGCAGAATATTAGTACAACGATATGGTGATATTTTGGATGGAAAAAGAACTTGGGAGCATGAATTATATCAATCAAATGTTAAGCACACTTTGACAGATGCAGAAGCAGGAGATTTAACATCTGCAATGCCATATAGGACTATGACTAATATATTAAATTTTATTAAAGCAATGAATACTGTAGTTCCAGGTTTTGCAAGCAGAGAAACATTATTATATGGACCAGAAATTAAATTTTACAGCAATAAAATAGATATTAATGAAAACTTTGAAACTAATATAAAGGGGCTTTACTGTTTAGGTGATTCAAGCGGCTGGACCAGAGGACTGATGATGGCTTCAGTTATGGGAGTACTAATGGGAAAATTTATTTGTGAACAATAAAATCAATATTATAGCTTTATTATTTAAAAGCATTTTATAATAAAAAATGCTAAATAAAATTGGTAGTAATTTTTTAGAAATAATTACTACCAATTTTGTAAAACTATGTTTGAAAATGTAGGCATATTAATAAAATTAGTATTTATAATATTTTAGCACTTTAATGTTTTGTTATATTTTTCTAGTAATCTAAGGAAATGGTTTGCTTCTCTTAATACATGGTCTCCTAATAGAGGAAGTATAAGACCTTGAATTGTACAGTCTAATACACCTTCAGTAGCAGCTCGTTTAAAGTCTCTAATATTTTTTGTTGAAGTTATAGTTTCCTTTGTTAGATTTGAAAGCGTATCACAAACTTCCATTGTATTCTGAGTTTCTGCTAGTAACCTCTCAAATTCTTTTGCAAAATTGTTGGAAACATCTATTAATGATTCCTCTGTTGGATCTAATAATCCTCTAATAAATAGTGAATGCTCTGCCATAATTCTATCCCAGAATACTTCTTGTTCTTCAATTTCATCCATCAAATGAAGAAATTGATTATTTTGTAGTCTTGTTAATAATGTAACAAATAGCTCAGCTTCTCTTAATATGTGGTCAATAAGCAGTTGATAATTAAAAGTAAATATTCTGCAATTAACTACGTCTTCTAATAGCTTTCTCTTAAAATCTATAAGAGCATTAGTTAAATAAATGGCTCTTTTATTTAAGAAAGTAACCCTATTTTCTAGAATACCAGGGATTTCATATTCCGGACTTGGAATCATTCCCAATTGAAGCCTAGTGATGTTAGTATTTATAGGTATTCCAGTGAGAAATTCAGTGGAAAGTTCAGCGTCTAATGTAAATTCTGTGAAAAATTCTCCAGAGAGCATAACCTCAGAAGGAATGACATTCTTTGATAATCTTACAGCTTCTAATAGTAGTTGGTCAAAACTTCTTCTAAAATAAGCTGCTTCTTCAATTCTATCTGAATTTTTTTGTGTAAATCCAGCTTCTAAAAAGGTTGAATGCTCCTTTTGAATTCTAAGAAAAAATAAATTTAATTCTAAAGACATTTCTATAAATTCTTCTCTTGAAAACATTGCTTCTCTTGACAGCATAACAATTCTCCTAATATTATTTACTACTAAATATAATATTAATTATATTGGAATATGTGACATTTACTGGAACTCAACTAGTACAAATTTTACTATAATAAGACGGTAAAAGAATCATATGATAAAATTATATATTAGGATTGAATTTTATTAAAATAGTACAAAATTATAACATATTTTATTTAATGAATATGAAAAGGATGGAGATAAATATGATAATACACAAAGGTACTTTAGGATTAGATATGGAAGAATGTAAGGAAATAAAAGAAGAGTTATCTAAAGGAAAAAGTTTATATGATGGATTTTTAAAAGTAGTTAAGGAAAGAGATCCATCTTTTAATATAAAAAAGATAGCATCTATACAAACACCAGTTAAGGAAATTGCATTATCTTTTCAATTGATGGAAATTTTAAAAGAAAAAAAGAAAGAAAAATAATATAAAAGAATTATTTATAGTGATATAATGTGAAATCTTAACATATGCTTTGAAAAATAAATTTTTTATAAAGATATCTTAATCCCTTAAAAATTACCTATTAACTTATATTCTTATAATGACTAAATTATATATGCTAATAAGTATTTTATGATTTTTTACATAGTATTACTTCATATGAATAATATTAATAAATTTACAAAATTTTAAATAAAAAGGTGATTTTATGTTCCAACATAATACAAATTATACTATAATTAAATTATATTATTTAACTTAGGGGGATTTAGATATGAAAAAGTTTTTCAAAAACAAGGCTAAATTAGCGCTGTTAATTGCATTTACTTTTGTATTTTCATTAGCACTGCAACTTAACAGCAAGCTAGTATATGCTGAAGAAACTAATTTGCAATATAAGCAAATTGATATTTTAAGTTTTAATGATTTTCATGGAGCCTTAGAGGAGAATGGCAAAAATGTAGGTGCAGCAAAACTTGCTGGAGCAATTGACGAAGCAAGAAAAGCTAATCCTAATAGTATTGTAGTATGTGCAGGAGATGCCTTCCAAGGAAGTGCTATGTCCAATTTAACTTATGGTAAACCAGTAACAGATGTATTTAATTCAATAGGAATCAAATATTCAGCTCTAGGAAACCATGAATTTGATTGGGGCGATGAGCATTTAGTTTCATGGCAACAAGAAGGAAACTTTAAGTTTTTAGCTTCAAATGTTTATGATAGAAGAACAGGAAAACCTGTAGAATGGGCTGAACCATATGCAGTAGAAGAAATTGATGGAATAAAAGTAGGGTTTGTAGGTATTGCAACTCCAGAGACAGCAGTTAAAACAAAGCCTGAAAACGTTAAGAATTATGAATTTAAAGATCCATCAGAAGCAGCACAAGTTTGGATAGATCATTTAAGAAATGTTGAAAAAGTTGATGTAGTTATAGCATTAACTCACATAGGAAGTATTCAAGATCAAAATGGTGTAATAACCGGAGAAGCAGCAGACCTTGCAAATAATGTTAAAGGTTTAGATGGAATAATATCTTCACATACACACCAAAAAGTTTCAGGAAAGGTTAATAATGTTCCTATAGTGCAAGCTATGCACAATGGAAGAGCATTAGGTAAACTTTCTATAAAAGTTGATAAAGACAATAAAATATCATCAATAGAACCATCTGTAGATGTATTATATGAAAGAAAAGATTTAGTAGAAAATGGAGAAGTTAAATCTTTAATTGAAAAATATAATGATGAATTAAAACCTATATTAGATGAAAAGGTTGCGGATTTATTAGTTGATTTACCACATGATAGAAGAGAAGGATTAAGTCCATTAGGAGAACTTACAGCTAAATACATGGCTATGTCAGCTGGAGCTCAAATTGGAATTACAAATGGCGGTGGAATAAGAGCACCATTATCTAAAGGTAAAATAACTATGGGAGATATGTACATGATTATGCCTTTTGATAATACATTAGTTACAATGGATTTAAAAGGTTCAGATATTAAGAAAAATTTAGAACATGGAATTGCTAACGAAAAATATGGATGGGTTCAATTTTATGGCGTAAGAGCTTATTATGACAAAGAAAAACCATCAGGAGAAAGAATCAGCTATATGGAATTATTAGATGGAACTCCAGTAGAAATGGACAAGTATTATAAAGTTGTTACTAATGACTTTATGGCTGAAGGTGGAGATGAATTTGACTTCTCAGGTGGTAAAAATGTTTTAGATACAGGTAAACCAATCAGAGATGGTATGGTAGAAATAATGAAAAAAGAAGGAACAATAGATTATAAATCTCAAGGATTATTAGTAGATGGTAAAAAACCAGAAACTAACCCTGAAGTAAATCCAGAGGTTAAACCTGATATTAATACAGATAATTCAAATGAAAATAAAGAAATATTACCACAAACAGGTTCAGCTTTTGGCGCTAATGAATTTATAACTTTAGGAACAATAGTTACTCTTTTAGGTAGTGCTATGTTTGTAAGAAGCAGAAAAGATAAGGAAGAAGAGGCAGCATAATCTTTCTTATAGAAAGTATAATTTTTGATATATTAAGTACCTTGTATATAGATATAACAAGGTACTTTATGTTCTCGATTTTAATGTATTTTAGTTTAATTAGGGGGAATTAAATGTGTTTAAATTTTCTAAAATGAAAAAAAATATATCCCTATTAGTTGTAATTACTATGGTAATTACATTATTTTCTTTTCAAAGTACAAAGGAAGTATTTGCTAATGAGGAAGTAAAAGAAATACAAATAATAGGTACTTCAGATTTACATGGAAGATTTGTACCTTATGAATATGCTATGAATGAACCAAATACAAAAGGAAGTCTTACTCAAATTTCAACTTTAATAAAAGAACTTAGAGAAAAGAATCCTAATACAATGGTTGTAGATGCAGGAGATACTGTACAAGATAACTCAGCTTATTTATTCTTAAAAGATGATATTCATCCAATGATTTTAGCTATGAATGAGATAGGATATGATACATGGACTCTAGGAAATCATGAATTTAACTATGGAGTTCCAACATTAGAAAAGATAATGTCACAATTAAAAGATACTACTATTTTATGTGGAAATGTATATAAACCAAATGGAGAACCACTTGGAAAAGCCTATGAGATAGTTGAAGTAAATGGAGTTAAAATTGCTAATATAGGAATGGTTTCACCTCATATTACTAAATGGGATGGACCTAACCTTGAAGGCTATAAAGTTACTAATCCTGTTGAAGAGACAAAAAAGGCAGTTAAGGAAATTAAAGATAATAAAAAAGCTGATATCATAATTGCAACTGTTCATATGGGAAAAGATACTGAATATGGACTTGGAGATAGTGCTTCAGAGATAGCAAAAGAATGCCCAGAAATTGCAGCAATAATTTGTGGACATGCTCATTCAGCTATAAAAGGTGAAGTTGTAAATGGTGTAGTTATAACAGAACCAGGAAAACAAGGGGAATTTGTTTCTAAAATTGATATAAAATTGACTAAAAACTCTGATGGAAAATATATAATTAAAAATAAAAGTACAGATGTTAAATCAGACTTAATACAAGTTAAAAATTATAAAGAAGATGAGTCTTTAAAAGCAAAATTAGCGCCACAACATGAAAAAGCTTTAAAAGATGCTAATGTAATAATAGGAGAACTTAAGGGCGGAGACTTGGTACCAGCTAATGAAGTAAAGGGTATTACCGAGGCTCAATTAAGAGATACCCCATTATTAGATTTAATTTTAGAAGTTCAAATGTTTTATGGAAAGAAAAATGTTCCAGATGGAGCTCGTTATGTTTCTGCTGCTGCAATTTTTGATTCAAAAGCTAATGCAAAAGAAGGCAAAATTAAAAAAGCAGATACCTCAAAGATTTATAAATATGATAATACATTGATGACTTTAAAAATCAATGGAAAACAATTAAAAAAATACATGGAATGGTCAGCTAGTTATTATAATACTTTTAAAGAAGGGGATTTAACAATTTCTTTTAATGAAAATATAAGAATGTATAATTATGATATGTTTGGCGGAATTAAATATGAAATAAACATATCAAAACCAGAAGGGTCAAGAATAGAAAATTTAACTTATAATGATGGAACAGCTGTAAAAGATCAGGATATAATTTATTTAACTGTTAATAATTATAGAGCTAATACAACACTTTTAAATAGTGAATCTGGACTATTTAAAGGTGAAAATGTAGAAGTTGTTTATGATTCCGCAAATGAGCAATTATCAGCAGTAAGAGATTTTATTAGAGAGTATATTGTAAATGAAAAAAATGGAGTTATAACTCCAACAGTAGATAATAACTGGAAGCTTACAGGATACAATTTTGATAAAGCCAAAAGAGCTGCTGCAGTTAAACTTATAAATGAAGGAAAAGTTACAGTTCCAACTTCTGAAGATGGAAGAACTCCAAATGTTAGAAGTATAACTTGGGATGATATAAAAGATTTAGTAACTGAATTACCTGATGATAATGAAGTTGAAGTGGTTAATCCAGATAATAGCCAAGGAACAAATAACAATAATATAGATGACAATTTTAACATTGAAGAAAATGAGGAAAAATTACCACAGACTGGTTCAGAATTTGGAAATAAAGATTTTATAGCTGTAGGTTCATTGACATCATTATTAGGAATAGCAATGTTTGTATTTAACAAGAAAAAGAAAGATGAAGAAGCAGCTTAATTAAATTGAAGAGGTAACTACAGTAATGTAGCTACCTCTTTTTTCACATTCCAAGGAAACAGTTTAATCAATGGAGAATTGAAGAAAAAGGGACGGTTCATTCTTTTTAGTAATTTTTATTTTATAATTTGTAATGAACCGTCCCCATATCAACAACAGTTAATAATCAGAATGAGGGGGGAGTGTTTGAATTTAATCTTTACAAATTAATTCCTTTAAATGACTCAGAAATATCCACAATTGTGAATTGTGTATTGTCAATTATGCATTAAATTAAGTGTTGGATTTTATTCATTTATAGTATAATTAATTAAGACATTATAAAACTTTTCTAAGCAGTAGAAATGGGGTAGAATTATGAAAAACAAAGTTTTTAAAGTTTTGGGCATAGTGTTATTAGTTATAGGCATTTCAATGGTGGTTTATGGAGTCAATAACAAGATTAAAACTAATAATAAGCAGAAAGAAATGATAGAAAACTTTGAATCAACATTAAAACACATTGAAGATAGCAATGATAAAGGAACTAAGGAGGGAGAGAATAAAAAAGAAGAAATTCCTCTTACTGATGATGTTATTGCTGTTATGGATATACCTAAGATAAATCTACAAGTAGCAGTTAAAGAGGGTACAGACATGGAGGTACTTAATTATGCTGTAGGACATTTTAAGAATACTGCAATGCCTGGTGAAAAAGGAAATTTTGCAGTAGCTGGACATAGAAACTATACTACTGGGGAATTCTTTTTAAATATTCATAAGCTAGATGATAAAGATGAGATTAGAGTTAAAACTCATAAAAAAACTTATGTATATAAGTTTACCAGCATGGATGTGGTAAATGAAGATGCCCTAGAGGTATTAAATCCAACAGAAGATGCTACTATAACCTTAGTCACATGTACAGAAGATGGAAAACAAAGGTTAATAGTAAGGGGGAAACTAGAAAAATAGGATGTGATGAATTTATATGGAAAATAATAAAGAAATGATAGATTTAGGCAATTTTGTTCATCTTCACGTCCATACAGAATATAGTCTTTTAGATGGCTCAGGAAAGATAAGTAAAATGCTTCAGAAGGCTAAAGAATTAGGAATGAAAGCTATAGCCATTACAGATCATGGAACTATGTATGGTTGTGTTGACTTTTACAAAGCTGCAAAAGAAGAAGGTATTAAACCTATTATAGGTTGTGAAATCTATGTAGCATCTAAGTCTATGCATATTAAAGATGGGAATAGTGAAAATGAGACTAATCACTTAGTATTATTAGTAAAAAATCAAGTTGGATATGAAAACTTAATGAAAATTGTTTCCACTGCATCTATAGAAGGATTTTATTATAAACCTAGAGTTGACCATGAGTTTTTAAAAGCTCATAGTGAAGGGCTTATTGCAAGTAGTGCTTGCTTAGGAGGAGAAGTACAGTCTTATCTTCTTAAAAATAATGAACAAAAGGCAAAGGAAGCAGCACTAAGATTTAAAGAAATCTTTAAAGATGATTTTTATTTAGAACTTCAATATCATGGTATGGATGAACAGTTAAAAGTTAATGAACAATTAATTAAACTGTCTAAAGAGTGTAATATACCCCTAATATGTACTAATGATGTTCACTACATAAAAAAAGAAGATGCCAAATCTCATGAGATATTATTATGTATTCAAACGGGAAAAACTATGGAAGATGAAAAAAGAATGAGATATCCTTCCAATGAGTTTTATTTAAAATCTCCTGAAGAGATGTCTAAAATCTTTGGATATGTTCCAGAAGCTCTAGAGAATACAGTGAAAATTGCAGAACAATGTAATTTTGATTATGAATTTCACAAATCAAAGTTACCTAAGTTTCCACTGCCAGAGGGGGTAGACCCCTATGAATATCTTAAAGAAACCTGTTATAAGGGGTTATTTGAAAGATATAGCAACTTTAGTTCTTTAGTAGAAAAACCTTTTAATCTTCAAGAGGTTGAGGAAATAACTAAAAAAGACAACAATGCAAAAAAACTGGTGGACAGATTAGAATATGAATTAGGAATCATAAGTCAAATGGGTTATGTTGATTATTTCTTAATAGTTTGGGATTTTATAAAGTTTGCCAACGAAAATGGAATACCAACAGGTCCAGGAAGGGGTTCAGCAGCAGGATCCATAGTAGCCTATACCTTAGGAATAACAAAAATAGATCCAATAAAATATGGCTTACTCTTTGAGCGTGAAGTAAGATGCGCTAGTTAAACTCGGTGAATTGCTGGAAGGCTAAACATAAAAAATATGCATGCTAATCAGCAGCCAAGTCTAGGAAAGGCATAAAAGTACTAGAAAGGTTCAGAGACTAGAGGATTGAATAGCCAAATAATAATATCCTCCACGAGTGCCGAGCTTAGTAAATCTATATTCGTATAGAGATAAGATTTACTAAGATGATATAGTCCAAACTGAGCTAGAAATGACTAGCTGATGAAAATGAGAGAAATCTCCAGAGCGTAGGATAAAGAGCCTACGGTTAATAATAAATGTTCTTAAACCCAGAAAGAGTAAGTATGCCAGATATTGATAGTGATTTCTGTTACGAAGGTAGGCAAAAGGTTATTGATTATGTTGTTGAAAAATATGGAGTTAATAATGTATCACAAATTATAACCTTTGGAACAATGGCAGCTAGAGCTTGTATTAGAGACGTAGGAAGAGCAATGAACTATCCTTATGCAGAAGTGGATAGAATAGCTAAAATGGTACCTACAGTATTAAATATAACTATTGATAAAGCATTAAACATGAATCCTGAACTTAAAGAAGCTTATGATAGTGACATAAGGGTTAAGGAACTAATAGATGTAGCAAGAGATTTAGAAGGACTACCAAGACATAGCTCAACACATGCTGCAGGGGTAGTTATAGCATCTAAGCCTCTTGTAAGTTATGTGCCTCTTCAAAAAAATGAAGAGATGATCGTAACTCAATTTACTATGGGTACTTTAGAAGAATTAGGACTTTTAAAGATGGACTTCTTAGGACTTCGTACTTTAACAGTAATGAGAGATGCAGTTAATTACATTAAGCAAAATCAAGGAATTGATATTGATTTAGATAAAATTGATTTTGATGATCAAAAAGTCTATAAAATGATAGGTGATGGTAAAACTGCAGGAGTATTCCAGCTAGAGTCATCAGGGATGACTAGCTTTATGAAGGAGTTAAAACCAGACTCTCTAGAGGATATTATAGCGGGAATAAGTCTTTATAGACCAGGTCCAATGGCAGAAATACCAAGATACGTAGAAAGCAAGAGAAATCCTAATAAAGTAACCTATGAAACACCACAACTAGAGCCAATACTTAATGTAACTTATGGAGTTATGGTTTACCAAGAACAGGTTATGGAAATAGTTAGAAAATTAGGCGGGTATTCCTTAGGAAGAAGTGACTTGGTGCGAAGAGCTATGTCAAAGAAAAAGCACAAAGTCATGGAAGAGGAAAGAAAAAATTTCATTTATGGAATAGTAAATGATGATGGAACTGTAGAGGTCCCTGGATGTTTAAGAAATGGTATATCAGAGGATGCAGCAAATAAGATATTTGACCAAATGATGGATTTTGCAAGTTATGCCTTTAATAAAAGCCATGCGGCTGCATACGCAGTTGTAGGATATCAGACTGCATATTTGATGTATTATTATCCAACAGAATTTATAGCAGCAATGCTTAATAGTGTTAAAGGAAGTAGTGAAAAAGTTGCTTATTATATAAGATTTGCAAATCATTTAGGTATAAGTGTACTTCCACCAGACATTAATGAAAGTTATTCTAATTTTACTGTTAAGGATAAAACTATAAGATTTGGGCTTTCTGCTATTAAAAATGTTGGGGAAAATGTTATTCAGTCCATAGTAAAAGATAGAGAAGAAAAAGGTAAATTCACTGGATTTATGGATTTTTGTAACAAAATAGATACTACACAAGTAAATAAAAGAGCTGTTGAAAGTTTAATAAAAGCAGGAGCTTTTGATTCATTAGGAATTTATCGTTCTCAATTATCAGCAGTATTTGAAAGAGTATTAGATGGAGTTAGTAATGAAAAGAAACGAAATGTTAAAGGACAAATAAGTCTTTTTGAAGAGATTTTAGAAGAGGAAAACTTTGAAATAGAATATCCTAAGATAAATGAATTTAATAAGAAATATATATTAACTATGGAAAAAGAAATGACAGGAATTTATTTATCTGGGCATCCGTTAGATGAATATGAAAAATCTTTAAAAGTTCAAACAAGTCATAATATATCAGACTTGCTTTTGGAAGATGGCTTTGAAGATGGAGTGGAATTAAATGAACAAAATCTTAAAGTCAGTGATGGTGATAAAGTTATAATTGGAGGGTTAATTTCTTCTGTAAGCAGAAAAATAACTAGAAATAATACTATGATGGCTTTTATGACTTTAGAAGACTTGTATGGTTCTATAGAAGTTGTAGTTTTTCCAAAAACTTTTGAAAACTGTAAGAATCTAATTAATGAAGATGAGATTGTAATTGTAAAAGGTAGAGTGGCAGTAAGAGAAGATGAACAAACTAAAATATTATGTGAAGAAGTAAAGCCTCTTGTTAATATCAACAAGGAAAAGATATATATATTAATTGAGAATAAAACGATGCTTAACTCTGCAGTTAATGAAATAAAAAATGGACTTAAAGCTTTTAAAGGAAATACTCCAGTATATTTATGTACAGCAGATGAGAGAAAATCTTATTTAATGGATAGAGCTGCTTGGCTTAGCAATGAATATGATACAATAGAAATATTAAAAGAAACTTTTGGAGAAAATAATATAAAAGTTGTAGAATAATAGGTTTATGCTATGATTAATTCATAGCATAAACCTATTTTATAGTATTGATATTAAAAATTTTGGAAATTATATAATATATAATGATAATCTATTGTTGCTACTAAAATAAATTAGTTTTAAATTTACATTAAATTATATAAATAACTTTTAAACCTGTGTTAAATTTATTGATTATATCTTTGATTTTGCTTACAATTTAAATAGTGACATGTTTGAATTTATTTTAATAATAGTTTTAATAATAAAGAGGAGGGAGTAAATTGAAAACTATTGGGGTATTAACTAGTGGAGGAGACTCTCCTGCTATGAATGCAGCTATTAGAGCTGTGGTGAGAATTGGCACAGATAGTGGCTTAAGAGTGTTAGGAATACAAAATGGATATAATGGACTTATTCATGGAGATGTTATAGAAATGAATAGAAGTTCTGTAGCAGATATAATTCACAGAGGCGGTACTATGCTTAAAACTGCTAGAAGTGATGAGTTTAAAACTCCTGAAGGAAGAGAAAAAGCTATTAATGTTATGGAAGTTTTAAAAATAGATGGATTAATTGTTATAGGTGGAGATGGATCTTTTAAAGGGGCACAACTTTTAGCAGAAAAGGGAATCCCAACTATAGGTATTCCAGGAACCATAGATAATGATTTGCCTTATACAGAATATACTATAGGTTTTGATACTGCCTTAAATACAGTGTTAGATGCTATAAATAAAATAAGGGATACATCTACTTCACATCAAAGAGTTAGTGTTATAGAGGTTATGGGAAGAGAATGTGGTGATTTAGCACTTCATGCAGGAATTGCTGGCGGTGCTGAAAGTGTAATACTTCCTGAAAAGGAATTTGATTTTGATGAAATATGCCAATCAATTTTTGAAGGTAAAAGAAGAGGAAAACTACATAATCTAATTATATTAGCAGAAGGTGTAGCAAAAAAAATTGGTGGTGCTCATAAATTAGTAGAAAAAATTGAGGCAATTACAGGTATTGAAAGCAGAGCCACAGTGCTTGGATATATTCAAAGAGGAGGAAATCCTAGTGCATATGATAGAGTACTAGCTTCAAAATTAGGAGCAAAAGCAGTGGAATTATTAATAGAAGGTAAAGGCGGAAGAGTGGTTGGAATAAGAAAAGGCCAAGTAATTGACATGGATATTAATGAAGCACTTAAAATGGAAAGAACCTTTGATGAAAAGTTATATAATATATCAAAAGCTCTATCCTATTAATATGAATTTTAAATTTAAACTTCATATATGATTAACAAAAGATACTTGTACAATATTAAAATTTAACTACCCTGTGGATTTAACCAATTAAGAATTGAAAATTGTGGATAAAATTAATTGTATAAATTGATTTCTTTAAATAGATTTTTAATTGTTTAAGGGGGAAGTATAGTTTGTAACAAAAATCAGTGGCATTATACTAAATTTATGGAGATAAGCAATATAATATAAATATTGGTTAATGTTGCAGGTTTAGTGCCAATAATATATCAGCCAAAGGATAGACATAACTTAAGGAGGAAAAGAAATGAAAAAAACAAAGATAATATGTACAATTGGACCAACTACTGATGATAAAAAAATAGTTAAAACTTTAATGCAGTCAGGGATGAATGCAGCAAGGTTAAACTTCTCTCATGGAAGCCATGAAGAACACAAAAAAAGAATTGATATGGTTAAAGAACTAAGAGAAGAACTACAAAAACATATAGCAATAATCTTAGATACTAAAGGTCCTGAAATTAGAACACATAAATTTAGTACAGATGTTGTTGAGCTTAAAGAAGGTACCGAATTTACTATATACTGCGGAGAAGAAATTTTAGGTGATGAAACTAAATGTTCTGTAACTTATAACAACCTTTGCGAAGATGTAAAAGAAAATGATATTATTTTAATTAATGATGGACTTGTGGCACTAGAGATTAAAAGTGTAGAAAAAAATAAAATTAATACCATAGTTAAAAATACTGGGATTATAGGAAATAACAAAGGTGTTAACGTACCTAATGTTGCAATAAATCTTCCTTCTTTAACAGAAAAAGATGTTTCAGATTTAATATTTGGTATAGAAAATGAAATAGATATAGTTGCAGCTTCTTTTATAAGAAAAGCTTCTGACGTTTTAGATATAAGAAATGTACTTAGCAAAAATGGTGGAGAAGATATTCAAATATTCTCAAAAATAGAAAATAGACAAGGTGTAAATAATATAGATGAAATTATAAAATTTTCTGATGGTATAATGGTTGCTAGAGGAGATTTAGGAGTTGAAATACCTACAGAAGAAGTTCCTGTAGTTCAAAAGATGATAATAGAAAAATGTAACGCTGCAGGAAAACCAGTTATTACAGCAACTCAAATGCTTGATTCTATGATTAGAAACCCAAGACCAACAAGAGCAGAGGCATCAGATGTTGCTAATGCAATATTTGATGGAACAGATGCAATAATGCTTAGTGGTGAAACAGCTAATGGTAAATATCCAGTAGAAGTTGTTAAAACAATGGCTCAAATAGCAATAACTTCTGAGAAATATATAAATTATGAATCATCATTATCTAAAAGTCAAATGAGTCACATACCTAATGTATCAAATGCTATAAGTTTAGCAACTTGTGCTACTGCTAAAGAATTAAATGCTTCAGCTATAATTACAGCAACTCAAAGCGGACATACTACAAGACAGGTTTCAAAATATAGACCAGAATGTCCTATAATTGCAGTTACTCCTTATGAAAAAGTTGCAAGAAGTTTAGCATTAAATTGGGGAGTATATGCAATACAGGCAGAAAAAATAGACAGCACAGATGAACTTATGGAAAAATGTGCAGAAGTTGCATTAGAAAAAGGATATGTATCTAAAGGTGACCTTGTGGTTATGGCAGCAGGAGTTCCTGCAAACTATGTGGGAAGTACTAATATGATGAAAGTTCACATAGTTGGAGATATACTTCTTAAAGGTAAAGGAACAGCAGATGTATCTGCCTTTGGTACAGCTTTTTATGCAAAAGATGCAGAAGATGCTGTGAACAATGTTCAAGAAGGAGATATACTTGTAGTAAAAAGATTAAGCAGAGAATTTTTACAAGTATTAGATAGAGTATCTGGAATAATTGTAGAAGATGATGAAATGAGTACAACAGTTGTATTAGAATGTACATCTAGAGATATTCCAATTATATATAATGCAGTAGATGCAATATCAATTATTAAAACTGGTTCTTTTATAACTATGGATTCTAAGCGTGGATTAGTTTATAGTGGAAGAACAAATATAAGTTCATAAAATTATTTAATATTTTTTTATTATTTATATGCATTAATCCATTTTATGTATAATATTGTAAGTATGTGGACAGTATTTAAATGGAACACATAGGCAACTGATTTTTATTATTGACACCCAATTTGGGTGTTATTTTTTTGTAATAACAAAATTCTTTTAGTGGTGAATATAATAAATTGGATAAATTTACTTGTGATATTTCCCAAGGCTTTAAGTATAAAATTAAAATTTTTGCACAAAATAGATTCATAGATTTATAAGTTAAAATTCTAAGTTTGGCTTATAAACCTATTTAAGAGAGCCTGGCTATTGTATATAGTATATCTATTGCAAAGCTTGGTTCTCTGTATAAATGCAGAAGTTAAAAGAATAAGGAAGTGATATTATGAATGGAACTTTAAGTTGCAGTGCTGAAAACTGTGTACACAATATGTCAGGATTATGTTCAGCTAATACCATTAAAGTATCAGGATTAAATGCTCATAGCAGTTCATTAACTCAATGTGAAACTTTCGCTGAAAAAGGATTAAAAAATGCTATATCTAATACATTTAATATGAATATACCAGGAGAAATTAGACAAGCATTTACTAATTCAACTATAGAAATGAGCCCACATATAGAATGTGACGCTGTAAATTGCACATATAATATCAATAAACAATGCTCAGCTGATTATATACAAATTCATGGACCAGGTGCATTAACTAGTGCAAGGACTCAATGTGAAACTTTTAAACAGTAAGATTTCAATATTTCTCCAATAATAAAGCATAAACTCATAAGATGACATGTTGCATTGTGTAACATGTCATTTTTTATCTTCAAAGAATAATAAATCATATTTCATCATAACTTATATTTATCTTAGTGTAAAATAGTTGTAGGACAAAAAAGCAAAAAAATATAGAGAATATCGCTCCCTATGATATAATGTAATCAC
>NZ_JACSQB010000019.1 GCF_014836835.1 Clostridium faecium
AAAAAGTGGTATATTATAGTATAATATACAATTTGGGTGGAACCACGGGTTATTATCTCGTCCCTTTTCTAATTATTCTAGAAAAGTGATGAGTTTTTTTATTTATAAAGAAATCATAAAATTTTATATAAAACACAATGAAGAGAAGAGTAAACTGCCTTACATTTACAGAGAGAGAACACATTAGCTGAAAGTGTTTTTAAATGAAATCAGTTGAAAACCACCTCTGAGTGACTCTAATAAAGTCCGGAGAAATCCGTTAAATTTTAAAAAGTGGTATATTATAGTATAATATACAATTTGGGTGGAACCACGGGTTATTATCTCGTCCCTTTTCTAATTATTTTAGAAAAGAGGCGAGTTTTTTTATTTAAATTTATCATGTTTTAATGAGAATTGTTTAATTTAAGGAGGCAACAAAATGATTAAGGTTATATTAAAAGATGGATCAATAAAAGAATATGAAAATTCATTATCAGTATTAGATATCTCTAGAGACATTTCTGAAGGACTTGCAAGAGTTGCTACTGCAGGACTTATCGATAACAAAGTTGTGGATTTACGTTATATTGTTGATAAAGATTGTGAGCTGAGCATACTTACATTTAATGATGATGAGGGTAAAAATGCTTTTAGACACTCAACTGCACATATATTAGCTCAAGCTGTTAAAAGGCTATATCCTGAAGCTAAGCTTGCCATAGGGCCTTCAATTGAACATGGTTTCTATTATGATTTTGATATAGAAAAACCATTTACTTCTGAAGATATGGAAAAAATTGAAGATGAAATGAGAAAAATTGTTAAAGAAGATTTAAAAATTGAACGATTTGAACTTCCTAGAGAAGAAGCTATTAAGTTTATGAATGAAAAAAATGAACCTTATAAAGTGGAATTAATTAATGATTTACCTGAGGATTCTATAATTTCATTTTATAAACAAGGCGAATTTGTAGATTTATGTGCAGGACCTCACTTAATGTCCACAAAATATGTTAAAGCCATAAAATTAACTAAAATAGCTGGAGCATATTGGAGAGGAAATGAAAAAAACAAAATGCTCTCTCGTATATATGGGACTTCTTTCACTAAAAAATCTGATTTAGATGAGTATTTAGAAAAAGTTGAAGAGGCTAAAAAACGTGATCACCGCAAACTTGGTAAAGAGCTTGAACTTTTTACACTACTAGATGAAGGTCCTGGTTTTCCTTTCTTTTTACCTAAAGGAATGGAACTTAGAAATACTCTTATAGATTTTTGGAGAGAAATCCACAAAAAAGCAGACTATAAAGAAATATCTACTCCAGTTATATTGAATAAGGATTTATGGATTAGAAGTGGTCATTGGGATCACTATAGAGAAAATATGTATACAACAAAAATAGATGAAATGGATTATGCCATTAAACCAATGAACTGTCCTGGAGGAATGTTAGTATATAAAACAAGCCTTCATTCCTATAGAGATTTACCTCTTCGTGTTGGTGAATTAGGTCTTGTACATCGTCATGAGCTATCTGGTGCATTGCATGGATTAATGAGGGTTCGTAACTTCACTCAAGATGATGCTCATATATTTATGCTTCCTGAACAAATTAAAGATGAAATCAAAGGTGTAGTACGTTTAATTGATGAAGTTTATAGTGTGTTTGGATTTAAATACCATGTTGAACTATCTACAAGACCAGAAAATAGCATGGGTAGTGATGAAGAATGGAATAGAGCAACTGAAGCTCTTAGGGAAGCGCTTATAGAACTTGGATATGATTACAAGGTTAATGAAGGTGATGGTGCCTTTTATGGTCCTAAGATAGATTTCCATCTAGAGGATTGTTTAGGTCGTACATGGCAATGTGGTACAATTCAACTTGACTTCCAACTTCCAGAGAGATTCGATCTTCATTATATAGGTCAAGATGGAGAAAAACATAGACCAGTTATGATACATCGTGTAGCATTTGGAAGCATAGAACGTTTTATAGGAATCTTAACTGAACACTTTGCTGGTGCTTTCCCTACTTGGCTTTCACCTGTACAAGTAAAAGTACTTCCTATTTCTGAAAAATACAATGATTATGGTGAAGAAATAGCAAATAAACTTAAAGATTCTGATATAAAAGTAGAAATAGATAGACGTACTGAAAAAATAGGCTATAAAATAAGAGAAGCTCGTAATGAAAGAATTCCTTATATCTTAATTGTAGGGGAAAAAGAGGCTTCTAAAAAAGAGGTATCTGTTAGAAGCCGTAAAAATGGTGAAGAAGGAAGCATTTCTATAGATAATTTCATTGATAAAATTCTTAAAGAAATAAAAAGTAAATCACTATAATTTCTATTTAAATTTAAATTATATTTAAATAAATTTAAAAATTTCTAGTCATCTGTGTATTTATTTTAAAAATTATATAATACTTTAAAATATTTCTTTAAAATTTATTTTTATTATTATATAATTTAAAATATATATTTATAATTATGCAAATGTGATAAATTAGTAATAAATTTATCTAAATATGTTAATAATATTATAAAACTGTGAAGAGAAGAGTAAACTGCCTTACATTTACAGAGAGAGAGCACATTAGCTGAAAGTGTTCTTAAATAGAATCAGTTGAAAACCACCTCTGAGTGACTCTAATAAAGTCCGGAGAAATCCGTTAAAATTTTAAAAGTGGCATATTATAGTATAATATGCAATTTGGGTGGAACCACGGGTATTATCTCGTCCCTTTTCTAATTATTTTTAGAAAAGAGGCGAGTTTTTTTATTTAAAAATAGTTTAAAATTCTCATGCTTTGATGAGAATTATTTATAATTAATCAAAATTTAAGGAGGAAAAAAATGCTTAAAGTTACATTAAAAGATGGATCAATAAAAGAATATGAAAATTCATTATCAGTATTAGATATTGCTAAAGATATTTCTGAAGGGCTTGCAAGAGTTGCTACTGCAGGACTTATTGATAACCAAGTTGTAGATTTACGTTATATTGTTGATAAAGATTGTGAACTAAGCATACTTACATTTAATGATAAAGAGGGTAAAGATGCTTTTAGGCACACAACTTCACACATATTAGCTCAAGCTGTTAAAAATTTATATCCTAGTGCAAAACTTGCTATAGGACCTTCGATTGAAGATGGTTTCTACTACGATTTTGATGTGGAAAGACCATTTACTTTTGAAGATATAGAAAAAATTGAAGCTGAAATGAAAAAAATTGTTAAACAGGACTTAAAAATTGAAAGATTTGAACTTCCTAGAGAAGAAGCTCTTAAACTAATGAATGAAAAAAATGAACCTTATAAAGTTGAGTTAATTAATGATTTACCTGAGGATTCTATAATTTCATTTTATAAACAAGGTGAATTTGTAGATTTATGTGCAGGACCTCATCTAATGTCCACAAAATATGTTAAAGCTATAAAATTAACTAAAATAGCTGGAGCATATTGGAGAGGAAACGAAAAAAATAAAATGCTTTCTCGTATATATGGAACTTCTTTCACTAAAAAATCTGATTTAGATGAGTATTTAGAAAAAGTTGAAGAGGCTAAAAAACGTGACCACAATAAATTAGGAAGAGAACTTGAACTGTTTACAACTGCTGAACCAGTTGGTCAAGGACTTCCACTTTTAATGCCTAAAGGAGCTAAAATTGTTCAAACTCTACAACGCTGGGTAGAAGATGAAGAAGAAAAAAGAGGATATCTATTAACTAAAACTCCATTTATGGCTAAAAGTGATTTATATAAAATTTCTGGACATTGGGATCATTATAAGGATGGTATGTTTGTTCTTGGAGATGAAGAGCATGATGAAGAGGTATTTGCACTTCGTCCAATGACTTGTCCTTTCCAATTTATGATATACAACTCTAAAAAGAGAAGTTATAGAGATTTACCATTAAGATATGGTGAAACTTCAACTCTATTTAGAAATGAATCTTCTGGAGAAATGCATGGTTTAATTCGTGTAAGACAATTTACAATTTCTGAAGGTCACTTAATAGTTACTCCAGAACAATTAGAAGAAGAATTTAAAGGAGTAGTTGATTTAATCAACTATATGTTAGATACTTTAGGTTTAAAAGAAGATATAACTTATAGATTCTCCAAATGGGATCCAAATAATAAAGCTAAATATATAGACAGACCAGAGGATTGGGAAAAAACTCAAGTTATAATGAAACAAATTTTAGATCATCTAGATATTGAATATACAGAAGCTGTTGGTGAAGCTGCTTTCTATGGTCCAAAATTAGATTTACAAATCAAAAATGTTCATGGAAAAGAAGATACAATAATCACTGTACAAATTGATTTCTCACTTGCTGAAAGATTTGGAATGACTTATGTAGATAAAGATAGTAAAGAAAGATATCCTTATGTAATCCATAGAACTTCAATTGGATGCTATGAAAGAACCTTAGCACTTCTTATAGAAAAATATGCTGGAGCTTTCCCAACTTGGCTAGCACCAGTTCAAGTTAAAGTTCTTCCAATCTCTGAAAAATATCATGATTATGCAGAAGAGGTTGTTAAAACATTTAAAGCAAATAATATAAAAGTTGAAGCAGATTATAGAGCTGAAAAAATAGGCTATAAAATAAGAGAAGCTCGTAACGAAAGAATTCCTTATATCTTAGTTGTAGGGGAAAAAGAAGCTGAAAATAAAGAAGTTGCTGTAAGAAGCAGAAAAAATGGAGATGAAGGTGCTATGGCACTTAATACATTTATTGAAAGAATATTAACTGAAATTAATAATAAAGAAAGATAAAATAAAATTGCGGTAATTTACCGCAATTTTATTTTTTTAAAGTTGCTTAATAAATATATGATATTTATAATTAACTAATACTAATAATTACTTAAATAAGGTTGTAAATTTAATTTTTTTAAAATATAATTAATATACGTTAACTTTTTAATAGCAATTTATATTTTAAAATCTATTATCTCATAATAAAAAAAAGGTAATAGCATTTGCTATTACCATCAACAAGCGAAAGTTTATGTGAGGTATGATTTTTTACTTCGCATTTAAAGCAAGTATATTAAAGGGTATAAATTGGGTATTAAACTATTTTTTTAATTTTTTAGGAACTGCTGGTTGATACCATAATCCCCAACAAGCTGTTCCTGCACTCATTTTAGCAACAGCTAATGATGCTTTTCCTATGTTTTTAAGTACTACTGAATTTTTTTTCATAATGACTTCCCCCTCTATAAATTATATTAATAAAGATACTGCTTCTATAAATATAGCTGCAGAACCTATATAACAATAAATATTTAAGTCTTTATTTATCATAAATAAAGCTATTATAACGGCAACTTCCACAAAATATGTTATAAATGTTCTTTTTTTATAAATCTTCTTTTCATCTTCATCTAAAGGTTTATTTACTGTATCTTGCGGCGCCAGTTTAATAAATATTATTAATGCTATTAAAAGCATTATTATCAATATTATTGGATTTCTTATTAAATCTATATTTTTAAGTAAAAATATAGGCACATTACTTAATACTGCAAATGACAGAAAACATCTCATTGGTGTACTTGCATGATATCCTCCTGCCTGTAATCTCATAAAAAAGAATATTATTGTAAAGAATATTATTTCTTTAAGCCATCCAAATATAACGCCTAATAAAACTAATCCAATCAACTCTCCTATGGTTATTAACAACATAGTTAAACCATACATATAAATTTCTAAATCATCTTCGTTAATTATCTTATTTTGAATTAATGAAGTACAAATTTTGCTAGATATTTTATTTACCATAACTTTACCTCATTTATCAAATTTCTTTAATTTCTATTACTAATATAAGCCACTTTTACTTTAAAATAAAGTATTTTTGCACAATTTGACATTGAAATGTAATAATTGGACAACCATTCATAAAAAATTGCTTGCAATATCCAAATTAATGTTGATTTTATTTATACTTAGCTAAAATGAAATACCACTTCCTTCATTGAACATAAAGACTTCTGCTGTTACGTTAAATAAAAAAATTTATAATATAAAAGATCACCTGCAAATGCAGATGACCTTTTATAATCCATAGGTAGTAATGGATTGCTAATTTATGTGGGATTAATTTATTTATAATAAAGTAACTGACTGAATAAAAATAGCAAAAGCTATTGTACAGGAATATGATGATAAATTCCTATTTACTACAAATAAGGTTAATGCTAATAATATTTGCAGAAAATAAACTGTAAATGTATTTTTTCTAAGTCTATTCTTCTCTTCCATAGAGCAAGATGAAAATTTTACTCTATAAGGTGCTTTCTTAAAAAATATTGCAAATGCTGCAATCATAAGCACTATAGCAATCGTCATATTATTCCTGGATAATTCATTAATTGAGGATATATATATACTTATCATTGCTAAAGAGGAAAAACAAATAAAATTTTTTATATAATTACTAAGCCAATATCCTCCTGCAAACATCCTCATAATTCTAAATGATATAATAAATAACATCATTTGTGGAAGACAATCAAACAATATTCCAATTATAGCAAATCCTATAATATCTAATAAAAACAAAATAATCTTTCGAAGCTTTTTTATGTAAATTTGAAAATCATCAAATTTAATTATATTGTTTTTTACTAAGGATTTACATATTTTCACTGATAATGTGTTTATCATTGTATCACCACTTAATTAAAGTATTTACTCTTCATTAACTATGTTAGTACATCAATTTAATTTTTAGAATACTTTTTGCACATTTTGTCTTTCAAATGTAATAATTGGCATAAAAAACGTATTTTAAAATTAATTTTATCTTTTTTAAGTTACTTTTTTTAAATAATTTTAACTTTACTTTATATCAACAAAATAAAAGCTGTAAAATACATAAATATGCATTTTACAGCTCTTTTAACCGTTTTCTTTCATGGCTATATTTAGAACAAATTCTTCTTTAGATTGCTCTATTTTTAACAATCCATCATACTTATCCACAATATACTTTATATTCTTAAGTCCAAATCCATGATTTTCTTTATCTATCTTTGTGGTCTCATAACTGTTTTCATCAATAAACACATCTGTTTTTTTACTATTTTTTATCTTTATAATCAAATATTCGCCTTTCATATACATATATAACTTTATGTATTTTTTTCTCAACCCTTCACAAGCTTCT
This sequence comes from Clostridium faecium, assembly GCF_014836835.1. Classification (GTDB taxonomy): domain Bacteria; phylum Bacillota; class Clostridia; order Clostridiales; family Clostridiaceae; genus Clostridium_J; species Clostridium_J faecium. The sequence goes on from NZ_JACSQB010000019.1 coordinate 7,184, forward strand.
ATAGCATTGGTTAGGGAATTCCCTAGTATAATGGATATATCCATAGAATTGACTTTTAATTCCTTAGGTATATCTATATTTAAATCCACTTCTATATCCTTTTCTTTAGCTACTGTTAAATTATTATTTAAAATAGCTAAAATTGTTGAATTTTCTATGTTTATTATATTATTAACTTCTTGTACATCTTTTAATAATTCTTTTGCATATTTTTTAGCTTCATCCATGTTATCTAATTCTAAAAGCCCATAAATACAACTAATGTGATGGTTAAAATCATGCCTTTGAGCTTTTAGCTTATATGTAAGTCTGTCCAAGTTTTCTATATAGTTTTGTTGTCTTTCATACTCTCTCATGAGCAATAACCATTCTGACTCTTTTTTGGAATATTTAATTATTTGATTAACAATATTTATAACCATTCCAGTAAAAATAATTATAGTTATTGTCATTATAAATATAGTTGATGAACTTGCCTCAACTACATCTTTATTCTTAAATAAGCTAAATATCATAAATATAAAAAATATATTTATACTTAAAGTCATTATCAATTCATATACATATACCTTTTTTAAATTTTTTTGTACTATTTTTATATTTCCTGCAAATCTAATCATTAAGTACACTATTGTTCTTGTTAATGTAAAATATATTACTGTATACAAATTAGAAGAAACTAATTGATTTTGATTTATACCAAATAACATGTAAGTAAATGAAACAAATATAAGCTCTATAAATGTTATTACAATTATATATGCCAAATTCCCAAAAATAATCTTCAATAAGTCAGAATTAAAAATATATTTATAAGTAACTACATTACAAAATATTATAAATAAAATTCCCTTTTGACTTCCTAATCCAAAATAAGTATTACTCAAATACGTTACTACAACTTGACAAATCAATAAAATAACTACTACATGATTAGGCCTGTTATTTTTATCAAACATAGCCTTCATAAATAAATATCCTAAAATTACTTCTACAACTTTTATAAAAACATTTGAAATTACTACTATATCCACATACCCTCACCTATCCAAATAAATTGTTTGCTAAACACTGTCTTACCTCCTTTACCGATGCCTTGCTTACAGGAATGTCAATATCTAGATCTGCAATATATACACTTTGGCTTTTATATGATGTTAACTTGCTTTTATTAATTATAAAACTTTGGTGACATTGTACGAAATAATCCATATCTAACACATTTTTCAGTTCCTTCAACGAAGCATAATACTCAATAGTTTCCTGTTTTGTTACCACCTTTACCTTCCTTAGATACTTTTCAAAATAATATATATCATCGTACTTAATTCTATAAACTTTATCCTTATTATCTATTATGAGTTCTTTAGATTTTTCAATTTTTAAACTTAATAGTTCTATTGCTTCTGAAATAACATTATAAAACTTTTCATAAGATATAGGTTTCATAATATAGTTAAAACTTCTTATTTCAAAGGCATTTAGAGCATAATCCTTAAATCCAGTTATATAAATTATAATTGCACCTTTATTAATCTCTCTAATTTTATATCCAAGTTCCATACCATTTAAACCACTCATTTCAATATCTAAAAGAAAAATATCTATCTCATTAATTTTTAATACTGAATTATTTTTTGACATCTCTTCTAAAAGTTCTTCTGCACTATTAAAACTTAAAGTATTAAATAAATTACTATCTTTAGAAAACTTTTTTAAATACTCATTAATAATACTTACTTGAATATTATCATCATCGCAAATAATAACATTATATGACATCTATACTCCCCCTCCCTAGATAGCCATAATAATACCTATTATAATATCAATTTTCCAAATATTCAATTTCTCCTCTTTTCTTACAAATTTAAATATAAAATTTTAATTAATATCAACTATTTGATTGATTATTCCTATATAATTCAAATATTAAAGCTATATTCAAAAACCCATATTGTTATAAATAATTCTTTATAACAATAATATAATCTTCATAAAGATGTCGCCAATAAATAATAGTGAAGATAAATGGTAATTTAATCTTTAATTAATTTCTAAAATAAAATTTATTATGAAAATTAATTTTACATATAAAATAAACTTCATTGTATACTTCTATATTTTACACCTCTGTACTTTTAAATCCATTATACAAATGTTACAATTATGTTAAATAAACTATTGATTTCTATATGAGATCTTTAAAATCATTGGGGGGAGTAACTATGGAGATAAATGAAATTCGCAACTTTTTAGAAGAAAATAAGAAAAACATAATAAATGATACTAGGGATTTAGTTGCAATTCCAAGTGTATCTGAAGATATAAATAAGGTAAAAGAGGCATTAAGGCTTGCTATAGAGAAGGCTTCTAATATGGGATTTAAAGCTTATACAGTATTAAATGACTCCACTGGAATCATTGAAATGGGAGAAGGTAAAGAAACTATCGGAATATTAACTCATATAGATGTAGTTCCTGAAGGAGATTTAAAAGATTGGAAAACTAATCCTTTTGAATTGGTAGAAAAAGATGGACTACTTTTTGGTCGTGGAGTATTAGATGACAAAGGTCCTATAATTTCTGCTCTATATGCTATGGAAGCTATTCGTAAATTAAATATACCAGTAAAGAAAAAAATTCAACTTATAATAGGTACTCAAGAAGAAGTAGAGTGGACAGATATGTATGAGTATGTAAAAAAATATTCTCTTCCTGATTATGGCTTTACTCCAGATGGACAATTTCCTATTTGTAATAAGGAAAAAGGATATGCAGATATAGTATTTAATTTCGATGAAAAATGCACTAGCAGCACAGGAAGCTTTGAAATTTTAAGTTTTCAAAGTGGTAATGCTACAAATTCAATACCTTCAACAGCTAAAGCAACTTTAAAAGGGAATTTTGAAAATCTACAAAATATAGCTGAAGATTATATAAAAGTAAATAAAGATGAAAAGATATCATTAAAATTAGACGGAAATACTATTGTAGTAACAGCACAAGGAGTTGCCTGCCATTCAGCATATCCTCAACAAGGTGTTAACCCTATAATAATGTTAGGAAAATTTTTAAACACTTTAGACTTAAAACTTAATGCAGGAGCTAATTTAGTTAAATTCATAGCAGAATTTTGTTATGATTATTTTGGAAAAGGTTTAGATTTGTATAGTGAAAGTGAATATTTAAATGGAGAATATATGCATAGAAATGTTATTTCTCCAACAGTTGTTAAATTTGAAAATAATATTTATAAAATTAATTTAAACATGAGACCAGTTTATGGTACCACATTAGAAGGTCTTAAAGAAACTTTAAGTAAAGTATGTGAAAAAGCTAAATGCACTTTTGAAATTGATGATTTCCTATCTCCAATATTTGTGAGCAAAGAAAAACCTTTCTTAAAAATAATGGAAGATACTTATAATGAATTGAGTGGATTAAAAAATGAATTTACATTAGGTCACGGAACTTCTTATGCAAAAGCAATGCCAAATACAGTAGCATGGGGTCCTGTATTTTATGATGAAGATGAATGTTGTCATATTGCTAATGAATATATATCTGTTGAAAAATTACTTAAAGCAACAGAAATTTATGCTGTAGCTTTAGGAAGAATGGTGTCAACTGAAGATTCACTTATATAAAAAAGGGAGTTCATTGAACTCCTTTTTACAATTTATTGTTTCTTGAAGTTACAAGTAACTTTTTATAATTTTCTATATCTATTTACAAATCATTATATCTAAAATTACATTATCACAATCACACATACCTTTATTAGCTATGCTAGCAAGATTTCTAATTGATTTATCTGCTTCTTTACTTACTATCCCATCTTTTTCAGATATTTCAATTCCCCTTGTTGAAAGTATTGCAGATTTAACTGCAGCTCCTACTGCTGTTGATAATTTTAAAGCGCAACCAGGCTTAGCACCATCACAAATCATTCCAGAAACATCACCAATCATATTTTTAATGGTATAACTTATATTTTCTAGCTTTCCCCCCATCATATAAGTCATTGCGGAACTTGCACCTATAGCTGCTCCAACACCGCAGCCACAAAGTGCTGAAAGTCTTCCTAGATGACTTTTAATATAATAAGTGATTAAATGACTCATAGCTAATGCTCTTACTAATATATCTTCACTGCATTTTAACTTTTCATTTATAGCCACTATAGGTAGTATTGCAGTTAATCCTTGATTACCACTTCCTGCACTACTCATAACTGGCAGTATGCATCCTGACATTCTTGCATCTGCTCCACAAGCTGTTACTGCCATTGTATAAGACATAATATCGTCTCCAATTAATCCTTCTTTAATACTCTTCATTAAAGTTTTTCCAACTTTCATACCATAGTCATTTTTCAATCCTTCTTCTGCCACTTTTCTATTCATTTCGGCACCCTCAAGTAAAAATTTAATATCTTCAGCTTCGACTTGTGTTATATAATTATAAATTTTTTCTACTGAAAGTTCTACACTATCAATATTAGATGAAATAGTTTGATTTTCTTCATCTGACTTAAAAATTACTTCTCCATTTACCTCAATTAATATAATATTTGTATGCTTATCTTTTATTACTACTTTAGCCTGTTCTTCACCTCTTATGCATATAGCTTCTATGTATAGCTTTTCATTTCCTTCAGATAAGTGTACACTGACTTTTTCATTACTAACCATTTTTTTAGCTTCTTCTACGTCATCTATAGTAGCATCTCTTAAAACTTCAAGATTTAAATCTGCATTACCTGCTATAGCTCCTAAAGCTGCTGCTATATGAATACCGCTGCTCCCCGTTCCTGGTATTCCAACTGACATAGCATTTTTAACTATATTTGTACTTAAATATAATTCTATATGTTCCGGGATTCCTTTCAAGTAACTTGTCCCTTTAGCTGTAGCCATTGCTATAGCCACTGGTTCAGTACAGCCTAAAGCTGGTATAACTTCTGTCTTTAATAACTCTGTAATTAAATTATAATCCATTTAATCGCCCCCTACATTTGTGTAGATATATAAATTTAAATAATTTTATTAATATATTTCCATAAGCAAAGACAAACTGAACTCTTTATAATAAATTCCTATAAATTAATTTAAACAAAAAAACACTACTAACACAAGCATTTTCAATTATTTCATAGTAAAATACTTTTTATTTTATCTGTAATTATGAACAGCATAACAAAAAACTAGCAACATAAAGCTGCTAGTTAAAAAATCTATTTAAAATTTAAGCTAAAATATAATTTTCCTTTTTTCTGTAATTATGCCATCAATTTTAATATCATGATTATCCATAGGTACATTTTCTATAAGCTGTAGTTCATATGCAATAGCTATCTTAGGAACAGAATTTTTCACATCACTTAAAAATTTATCATAAAACCCACCGCCATATCCAATTCTTCCACCTTTTTCATCAAATACAGCTCCAGGCATTAATATAAAGTCTATCTGCTCTTTATTGATTTTTTCACAGCCTTCAACAGGCTCCATCACACCAAAGTATCCATTTTCTAAATCAGAAAGAGAATTAATTTTAAAAACTTCCATATGTTTTTCTTCTTTTATTATTTTTGGTACTCCAACAGTTTTCCCCTGTGAAATGGCATACTCAATAAACTTATATGTATCTACCTCGCTTTTAAAACTTACAAAAGCAAAGATGGTATTAGAGTTTTTATACTGTTCACAGTTTATAAGTTCATTAAATATTTTTTCATCCATATGCTTTTTATCTTCTTCACATATTAAATCTCTCTTTTGTAAAATTTCTTTTCTTATTTCTTTTTTGCTTTTCATAATTCTCTCCCCCCATTTTAATAAATCCTTTAAAATCATTTTATCATTTTTAATATGTTACATCACTTTATTCATTGATTCTACATATATTTCTTTACTCTGTCTATAAAAACACTACATTTTAGTTAATGAATTGATTATAAAATATCAATCTATAAGCCTAAAACCACAAGTATTCTCACTTGTGGTTTTAGACAATATTTTTTATTCCATTTTTTGAACATTTATAGCTTGTAGACCTTTTTCTTTTTCTATAATATCAAACATAACTGATTCACCTTCATGTAAATCTTTATTATGACTCTTCTCTTTTACTTGGGAATGATGTACAAAAACATCCTTTCCTTCACTGCAGGATATAAAACCATATCCTTTATTATTATCAAACCACTTTACTATTCCTGTTTCCATTATTAATCCTCCATTTCAAAATATCATATGCACTTAGCTTTTACAATTTTATACTTTTAATACTTTAAAATAGAGAATTTTATAAGATTTATTTAGCGGTATTTTTTTCCTACAACCCTCTTAAAAATTCACTTTTATAACTGTTGCTATCTTTCAATGTAGCATTTATAGTGTTTAATATATTTTCTTTATCTAAAGGTAATGTTCCTTTCAAACTTACATAATTAGAAGCATGATTACTTCTAAAGACTGTATTTTCCACATTTATATTTTCAATAAAAATCTTCATTTCCTCCATAACCTCTTTTGGGTTTAATAACTTAAACTCTCCACTTTTCACTTTGTTATATAATTCTGTATTTTCTTCTATCATTAAGGTTAAAAAGCCTAAGTAATCAGGATTTATTTTATTTATAACTAGTGCAGATTCTAGTGCATGTTCTCTTATATTTTCCTTTCCTCCTAATCCTGATATTAAAGTTACTGAAAGTTTAATACCACATTCTTTAATTTTTCTACCTGCTGTTATAATTTCTTCTGACAACACACCTTTATTTATTTCTTTTAATATTTTGTCACTGCCACTTTCAATACCTAAATAAACTATACCTATTCCTAAAGCTCTTAATTCTATTAAATCATCTATAGATTTAATAAGTATAGACTTTGGAGAACCATAAACACCTACTCTTTTACACTCTGGAAATATCTCTTTTATAGCTTTTAATATAGCCTTAAGTTTTTCCATAGGAATAATAAGTGCATCCCCATCTGCAAGAAATATTCTCTCTACTTTTCTATACTTATTTCTAGCCATATGTAAATCTTCAATTATATCTTCTACTGGCCTTATTCTAAATTTTTTTCCTTTATACATACTACAAAAATTACATTTATTATGAGAACATCCTATAGTAGCTTGAATTATTAAACTATAAGCCTCACTTGGTGGTCTATAAACTACTCCCTCATATCTCATCTTTATCACCTCAATAATCATTATACTAAAATTTATATAAATCACTAATGTTTTTTCACTTATAATATCCCTATTCAAATTTATATATTTGTCGAAAATATATTGATATTATTTTAACAAATTATATTGCTTTTTTCTTCTTCTGTGTTACAATATAAATAGTTAAAAAAATAACAAACTATTTTTGGGGGTAGTTTACATGAATGAAGCAGAAAACTTAAATATTACTGAAGAAAAAACTTTAGAAGTTGGAATTTCTAGCACAAAAGACTCAATAGATTTACTAGTATGCAAAGCTAGAAATGCCTATAATCAATTTTTAAATTTTAACCAGGAACAGATAGATATTATAGTGAAAAAAATGACATTAGCTGCTCTTGCAGAGCATAGAAAATTAGCCAAAATGGCTGTTGATGAAACTGGTATGGGCATATATGAAGATAAAATAACAAAAAATATTTTTGCTTCTGAATATGTATATCACAGTATAAAAAATTTGAAAACTGTTGGAATTATAAATGATAATGATGAAGAGGATTGCATGGATGTTGCAGAACCTATTGGTGTTATAGCAGGTGTTACCCCTACTACAAACCCTACATCTACAACAATCTTTAAATCTCTTATATCTATAAAAACTAGAAATCCTATAATTTTTAGTTTCCATCCTAGAGCTCAAAATTGTAGTATTGAAGCTGCAAGAATAGTTAGAGATGCAGCAATAAAAGCCGGTGCACCTGAAAATTGTATCCAATGGATTGAAACACCATCAATTGAAGCTTCTCAACTATTAATGAATCACCCTGGTGTTGATATGATTTTAGCAACAGGTGGACCAGGAATGGTTAAATCAGCTTATTCTACTGGTAAACCAGCACTAGGTGTTGGTGCTGGAAATGTTCCATGTTATATTGAAAAAACAGCAAATTTAAAAAGAGCAGTTAACGACTTAGTTATGAGTAAGTCTTTTGATAATGGTACAATTTGTGCTTCAGAACAAGCAGTTATAATTGATAGAGAGATTTCTGAAGAAGTTATTCAGCTTTTGAGGGATTATAATTGTTATATACTTGACAATGATGAGATGAATAAGCTAGAAAAAATAGCAATAAACTCAAAATCTTGCTCTATGAATGCAGAAATAGTTGGGCAATCTGCTACAAAGATTGCTAAAATGATATCAATTGATATTCCACAAGATACCAAAATATTAATAACTCCACTAGAAGGAGTGGGAGCAAAGTACCCACTTTCAAGAGAAAAATTAAGTCCAATACTATCAATGTACATTGTAGATAGTACTGAGGATGGTATTAAAAAGTGTGAAGAAATGATAGAATTTGGAGGACTAGGTCACTCTGCAGTAATTCACACATCAGATGAAAAAGTTATAGAAGAGTTTTCAAAACGAGTGAAAGTTGGAAGAATTATTGTAAACTCTCCATCTTCCCAAGGGGCTATAGGTGATATTTATAATACAAATGTACCATCACTAACTTTAGGATGTGGTACTATGGGACGAAACTCTACAACTCAAAATGTTAGTGCACAAAATCTTATAAACATTAAAAAAGTAGCAAAAAGGAGAGTTAATATGCTTTGGTTTAGAGTGCCTGAAAGAATTTATTTTGAACCTGGCTCATTACAATACTTGGAGAAATTAGAAGGCAAAAAAGCATTTATCGTAGCAGATAAATTTATGGATAGATTAGGATATGTATCAAAGGTAATGTATCATTTAAAGAAGGCTAATATGGATGTTAATGTATTCTTAGATGTTGAACCAGACCCATCTACAGAAACAGTAATGAAAGGTACTGAACAAATGAGAAGCTTTGAACCAGATGTTATCATAGCTCTTGGTGGTGGTTCTGCAATGGATGCTGCTAAAGGAATGTGGCTATTCTATGAAAATCCAAAAGTTGAATTTGATGGACTAAAACTTAGATTTATGGATATACGAAAAAGAGCTTTTAAATTTCCTAAATTAGGTAGGAAAGCTAGAATGGTAGCTATTCCAACCACATCCGGAACTGGTTCTGAAGTTACTGCCTTTGCAGTTATTACAGATAAAACAAATGGAGTTAAATATCCTCTTGCAGATTACGAATTAACTCCTGACATTGCCATAATTGATCCTGAGTTAGTTATGACTGTTCCTCCTTCAGTTACTGCTGATACTGGAATGGATGTATTAACTCATGCTATAGAAGCCTATGTTTCCGTTATGGCTTCCGATTATACAGATGGATTAGCACTTAAAGCTATAGAGTTGGTATTCAAATACCTTCCGCTGGCTTATAAAGATGGCTCTAATGAAGTAGCAAGAGAAAAAATGCACAATGCATCCTGTATAGCAGGTATGGCATTTACTAATGCCTTCTTAGGTGTTAATCACAGTATAGCTCATAAATTAGGTTCTGAGTTTCACATACCACATGGAAGAGCTAATGCTATAATGCTTCCTCATGTTATTAAATATAATGGAAGTAATCCTAGTAAATTAGTATCATTCCCTAAATATGAATACTATATGGCTCCAGAAAAATATAGACAAATAGCTAAACATTTAGATCTTCCATGTTCTACTAACGAAGAAGGTATTGAAAGTCTAATTAATGCTATAAAAAATTTAATGACCGAACTTAATGTACCTTCTACATTATCAGAATGTGGTGTTACAAAAGACCATTTAGATTCAGTTATTTATGACCTTGCTGATGAGGCTTTTGAAGATCAATGCACAACTGCAAATCCAAGACTTCCATTAGTTAAGGAAATTATAGAATTAATTCAGCAAGCATATTAAATAAATTCCCCATGAAAATATTTATCAATTACAAATATTAATTTGTAAATCTCAAAAAAAAAGCATGATAAAATTCATGCTTTTTTTCTATTAATCATTATCTAAAATTTCATTTATAAGTATTCCATTTATTATAGGAAGAATATTTATTACAGGAACCTCATAAGGATGAACAATTTTTATTATTTTTACTACTTCTTTTATCAATTCTACTTTACAGCAAAATTCAACCTTTGCTTCTTCTGCTTCACAAATCTCTCCTATTTGACCATTAAAAGGATTAGCACCTTCTAGTGGTCTCCATGAGCCTACAACCATAGAATAGCTCATACAATTATCATAATTTCCTCCTATAGTTAATGCCCCTATTTCATTTAATTTATATCTTAATTCATTTATATATTCTCTAGGTATAAATACTTCAACTTTTACTAAAGAAAACTCCATATCTTTCTCCTTCTATTTCCAGTATTAATTTTAAAATTTATAATATTATTCTTTCTCATAAAACAACTTCTATTTATACATTTTCATAAGCCACAGTAAAATAATAATTTGGAATCAGTATAAATACACATTGTTATAATTATTTTATTAAGTTAATTAGTATAGCTAAGCGCCCTGCTTCCCATACTGTTCCAAATCTTTTTAAAAGTTTCTTTATCTACTTTAGAATTTTTACTTTCTGTTAATGGGTCATTATAATAAACATAATTTTTATCATATCCAGTTAAAAGCACTGCATGTTGATTAAAATGAGCTTCTATAACTTTATTCCCTTTCATCCAAGAAGCATCCTTTGAAGGCATGGAAAAATCACTGGTTATCCATACTATAACCGGCCTTTTCATGCTTAAGTATTCTTCCAACTGTTTATAATCGCTTTTAGTTAAATCTACCGGTTTAGGCATTATATATTTCTCCATAAGCGGTATTAAAGGCTTAGGATTAATAGAATATCCTGGGGAATCTTTTCCAGTAATATCTCCTACAAACCCTTCATCTGGGTCTCCCCATTTAACTATATTTCCATACTTGTCATATTCTATGGTAGTTGCATCTTTTTTAACTTTGTTTGCTAAAGTCATTTTATCTATATTAACCCCATTATATCTCAAAAGCATAGCTAAGGATGTAACTTCACATCCATTTCTAAGCTCTGGCAATTGATTTATAGGTTCTATATCAAGAATTATCTTTTCTGGTATCTTTTTTTCTTGTTTTTCCTTTCTCTTTGTAGATGCCAATTCTCTTTCTCTTTCTCTTTCTGCTCTTATTTTTGCTTCTTTTTCCGCTTTTTCTCTGGCTTTTCTTTCAGCCTTTTCCTTAGCTTTTTTTTCAGCTTTCTTTTTCTTTTCCTCTTCTTTCCTCTTTTTTTTCTCTTCTTTTTGCTTTTGTTTTTCTAGCTCTTCTTTTTCTGTTTTAGTTAAAAAATCTTCTCTGATTTGGCCTGAAGACTTTATATTATATATTTGTTTTTTAATTTCACTTTCTTCGGCTCTAACATTCACATAATTATAATAAGCTATGGATAATAAGCATAATGAGAGGATAAAAGTTATTATGGGAAACTTTCTTTTTTTCTTCATATAAAATTCTACCTTTCTCATACTTAAAAATACTTCTCTATTGAATATACGTGAGATTACTATATTTCTTTATAGTGTATACTAATTATACACAAATATACGCTTAATTCAATTCACAATATGCAATTCAGCGAGAAAACTCATTACTCTTATATATTTTTTTACGAAATTTATTTATAATATTAATGACAATCTTTATTAAGGAGTTGATTATATGATTAAAGAATTTAAAGAGTTTGCACTTAAGGGAAATGTTATGGATTTAGCAATAGGAGTTATTATTGGTGGAGCCTTTGGTAAAATTGTTACTTCCTTGGTAAATGATATAATAATGCCAATATTGGGAATATTAATTGGTGGAATTAACTTTTCATCATTAAAATATACAATTAGACCTGAAAAAGATGGAATAGCAGCCCTTACGCTAAACTATGGAATGTTTATTCAAACTGTAATAGATTTTTTAATAATTTCTCTATCTATTTTTATTTTTATAAAATTTATATCTAAATTTAAACGTAAAGAGGAAGTAGATGAAAATTTAGCTGTAACTAAAATGAGCAAAGAAGAGGAATTGCTTACTGAAATTCGTGACATATTAAAAGAGAAATAAAAAGCGTGAAATAAATCACGCTTTTTATTTTAAGGTACCTAATTAAGGTGTTATTCTAGTTCTATCTCTTGGAAACAAAGAGGCTTCTCTTACATTTTTAAGTCCTATAAGCTGAGCTGTTAATCTTTCAAGCCCTATAGCTAAACCACCATGAGGAGGCATTCCAAACTTAAAATTTTCTAAATAGCTATGAAAACTTTCTGGATTTAACCCTTTTGATATGATGTTTTCTATAAGCATATCATAATTATGAATTCTTTGACCTCCTGTAGTTATTTCCAGTCCCCTAAATAATAAATCAAAACTATGAGTTAAATTTTCTCCTTTTGGCATAGTATACATAGGTCTCTTTTCTTTAGGATAATCTGTTAAGAATAAAAATTCAGAATTTAGTTTTTCTCTAGCATATTGGGAAATAAGTCTTTCTCCTTCTGAGTCTAAATCCCCTTCTAAATTAGTTTTATTATATTCTCTTTTTAATATTTCTATTGCGTCATTAAGCGTTAGTACTGGTATCTCTTCACCTATTATTGGAAGCTCTACATTCAATATTTTTAAATATTCTTCCCCCTCTGTTTTTATCTTATTTATCATATACCTTAAAAGTTCTGTTTCTAATTTCATGATTTCTTTTTCATCTTCAATAAATCCCATTTCAAGGTCCATACTCACATATTCATTTAAATGTCTATTAGTATTATGCTCCTCTGCCCTATAAACGTTACCTACTTCAAAAACTCTCTCATAACCTGCGCCAACCATCATTTGCTTATAAAACTGAGGACTTTGGGCTAAATATGCCTTTTTTTCAAAATATTTAATTTCAAAAATTGCAGTTCCTCCTTCTGCCCCTTCTGCTACAATTTTAGGAGTAAAAGCTTCAATGAAATCTTCTTTTATAAGATACTCCCTAAATCCTTGAGCCAATAATGCCTGTATTTTAAAAATTGCATTTAATGCTACATTTCTTAAGCTTAAGGCTCTATTGTTTAATATTGTATCTAAATTTCCATTAATTTTATCCAAATTTATTTCTATTGGTAAATCTTCCTTTACCTCTGATATAATTTGAATATCACTTCCCTGTATCTCTATAGATGAAATCTTATTATTACTTTTCACTACTAATCCTTCTATAGAAACTACTGATTCTAATTTAATATCTTTTAAAAGCTCATTATTATCTATAACTACTTGAACCATGCCAGATCTATCTCTTATTACCAAAAATGAAATCTTGCTGAGTTTTCTTATTCTACGAATCCAACCTTTCACAATTACAGTTTTATTTTCATAATTTAATAATTCATTTATCATAATTCTTTTCATATAAATCTCTCCTTTAAAATATAAATTTTAGGCTATTCACATATTGAAGTTAATTTCTTGCTAAATTAAAGAAATTTAATTTGCCTTGAAAAATCAATAATTCATCATAAATATCTATAATTTTTCATATTTATAAAGTCTATTTTAAAAACTAGTTTTTAGAATTAATCTAATTTATAATTATTTATTCTTAATTTTGATATATTAGTTTACTTGACGAAAGCTTTCTTTTAAAAATTAAAATCCCTTGAGATAAATCTCAAGGGACGAAAAATTCGTGGTACCACCCTAATTAACCTTAATATATAATTAAATTTTAAGCAGGCACATTATGAAAATTAAAAAACTCTCACTCATTATGCATGAGTGAGAGTATAAACTTCACGGTACCATCCTGCTTAACTTTAATTAAAATTAAAGTCATCTCTAATCCTGTAACGTAGGAATACGTTTTACCCTATTAGCTAAAACAGTGTTCAGATAAACTTCTCTGGAATGTCCTTCAGCATTGTTTTTCTCATGAGGCTTCCACCATCCCTCATTCGCTTTAGATACTAAACCAATACTTACTCTTTCCTTCATAGAATTTAATAAGATTCTACTACTAAGCATTTAATTTGTCAATATAGTTTTAATATTAAAATTCTTTTATTTTAACTAAAATTTCTTAAAATAATATATAGATAAACTACTTTAGTGGTTTTTACCACCCCTTAGGAACAGCACGAAGCCCTTTAGGGTTACCCTGGGGTGCAGTAAAGCTTAAAAGTAAAACCAGTGATATAATACTAATATTATAGTGATAACCTATGTTACTAAATTATCATCCAATGTTGCAGATGTAGTACCATATCATACTGCACCCCAGGGTTTAAATAATATTAGTTTTAAATTAAAATTTTATGATTACTCTAATATTATTTTAAATCCATAATTGTCCATTATCAATCCTCAATTATATAAATATAAGCTAAGGCAACTTGTTAATACAAATTCTTAAGTATACAGATTAAATTTAGAGATGGTATATCTATATAAACAATACAATATTAAAGCTAGTAAGGCTCGTAATAATATTTTCAATTTTCAAAAATAAGTTTTAAAATTTGTTGACTTTTATTTGTATACATTATATCCTCTATATAATCTCTAAATTAATTAAGGGGGTATTCAGTATGAGGGGCTATCTGTCTTCTAAGCGAAACATTACAATTTTTATTACATCCTTCATAGTAACTACTCTAGTGAGGATAAAATCAGTAAAAACATATTTAATTCCCTTTAATTCTTGCAAAAATAATTTATATGAATCATGGCGTAGTTATATATCTTGGATGATTAATCAAAATAAACTTTGGGATTATTTTACCATTTTAATTTTTCCTTCATTATTAATTGCATTAGTGATAACTTTTTTAATTAATATTTTTCAAAAATAACAAAACCCTATGAGAGTTCTTGTCTTTCATAGGGTTTATTAAAAATTTTTAATCTATAAAACTTCTAACTTTAAAAGTTCCTGCAGTAAAGAACACTAATGCAAATAGCACCACTATAAATGCCATCCAAACATTGCCTGTATTAATTGATTGCAATGCCCAATATTGCGGAGTAAACTTTGAGAATACTTTTATACCTTTAGGCAAAAATTCTATAGGCATAAAACTTCCACCAATAAAACATGTAAAAGTTATTATTATTTGTAATACCATAGCTATTAAATTTTTATTTTTAATTATCCTTGTAATAAATACTCCTAAACTAAGTGCAAGTAATACTAAAAATATTATATTTAATATTATAATAGGTGCTTTATTTAAGCCACTATCTAAATTTATAAATGAATTTAATAAAAATATTCCACTATATCCTAGTGAAGATATTAAAAATAATGCTACTAGAATTCCTCTAATTATAGTCTTAGGTTTGTTTGACGTAGCAAAGCTTCTTTTTAAAATATTTTGTCTTTTAAGTTCAAATAACTCCATAGAAATTCCTATAGATCCAAATAGAATAAAACTTATAGTCATATTTAATATTATAACATCACTAATTGTTTTCTCATCTCTTCCTATTACTTTTATATTAGTCTTTTCATAATTTAAAGCTTCTAAAGAAATATCATTTCTACTGCTTTTCAATTCTTCTCTTAGAATCATCTTATTTATAATAGAATTAGCTATTTTTTCACTTCTTATAGTGGCAATTATTATTCCTACTACAAAAGTTTGAAGAAAACTTTGAAGTAATATTATTATGCTATTTCCTATAAAATTATCTGTAAATGCTACCCCTAGTGCTCTGTTTATAACTACATAAATAATATTTGTAATAAAATCTAAAATAAATCCAGAAGTCAAATATCCTAAAAGATAACTTATCTCATTATTTGGTGTGGAAAAACTTCTTCTAATTACCCCTTGTTTTTTCTCTTTATAAAATTGTTTTATTAAAACTACAACAAACATTATTGATGTAAAGCTAAACATTGAAATTGTATAATATTCTCTAACACCTAAAGTTTTATATTCTTCTAATAGCTGTTCTTTTATTAATGGTTTTTCACTATTTTCTTGTAATTTAAACAATAGTTCATTTATTAACTTCCCTTTTTCTTTAGAGTTTAACGAAAGTTTATCTAGATTATCTACTAATATATTGTATTGATTTATATTTTCATTAAAAATCTCCATAAGACTTTTTACCATATCTACCTGAGTATCTGACCCTGATATTTTTTCAATATCTATAATTTTAAAATCATCACTTATAGTCACTTTACATTCTGGCTCTTCATTCTCTATTTTCCTAAATCAAGAATAAATATATTATCACAAAGTGCTTCTATTTCCTCCATATAATGTGACGTGTATATTATTGTTGAATTATACTCTTTATTCATTTTCTTAACCACTTCAAAAATATGATTTCTTAATTGAGGATCTATTCCTACTGTAGGCTCGTCCATAATTAAAACCTCTGGATGACGCATCATAGCTGAAGCTATATTAAGTCTTCTTTTCATTCCTCCAGAATATTTTTTTATAGGCTTTTTTGTATATTCCTGTAAAGCTGCTATTTCTAAAACTTCATTTATTCTCTCCCTTAACATAGCCCCTCTTAGTCCATAAAGTCCTCCCCCAATATTCTAAATTTTCTTTAGCATTTAAATTCTCAAAAAGAGCTATTTCTTGCGGAACTAGCCCTATTTTTTCCTTTGCCTTTAAAGGTTCCTTTGATATGTTGTATCCCCCTATAACTACTTCTCCTCTATCTATTTTTAAAATTCCAACCATCAAATTAATTAAGGTAGATTTACCAGCTCCATTAGGACCAAGTAATCCAAAAATTTCACCCTTTTCTATTCCTAAAGAAACATTATCTATAACAAGTTTATCATTAAATCTTTTTGTTAAGTTTTTAGTTTCTATAAATTTCATATCAATTACCTCCATTAATCCTATAAGTTAATTATAGATTAAATTTCTTATCCTACCTATTAGCCTAGGTCATCACATTAAATGACTTAAGTCATTTAATGTGATAAATAAGTCCATATTTACAACTTAAATTGTTTCTTATATTTAGCTATTCCAATTACTTTTTTCATTATATCTAATCTAGAATTATTTTCTCAAATATTCTTAAGTATTTAATATATATTATATTTGTAAAATTATTATTAATTATATGTAAAATAATTGATTTTATATGATAAAATAGTCGAAATGTTAATTATTATATGATAACTTTGTATTATATTAATATTTGATAATTTGGTTATGATTGGAGATAATTTATGTATTATAGTAAAACTAATTTATATTTAAATGAAAAAAATATGATTCTATTTAACTTGAATAATTTTAAAATATATAACTTGGATGAAGATACATATAAGTTGTTAAAAAAAATTCATTTAAGTAACACATATACAAGTAATGAAGAAAAAAAATTATTCGATATGTTTTTTAATTTTTCAGAATGTTTTTAAACGTTTAACTCTTTAAAAACTATAGATGCAGTAAAAATACATGTAAGTAACTCTTGCAATTTAAGATGTAAGTATTGTTACGCAAATGAGGGAAACTATGGTTATGAAAGCAGTATCATGAATGAAAAAACAGCAAGAAAAATATTCACCTTATGATATAGGAAAGCAAATTTTTATCGAAACTAATGCTAAGCATATTAAAGTTGAAGATGTTTGTACAAATGAAAAAGATATTGAACTTTGTAATAAAAGCAAGACTATTGAAAATGAAGTTTTAAATACCTTTAATATGATAAAAAATGATGGATTTATTATAACTAATGAAGTTCATTACTTTTTATCTACATTTTTTTCCAATAAAAAATGCAAATATGATAATTTATGTGAAGCTGGTGTAGCGACTGTAACTATCGACGATAAAGGTGAACTATGGTCTTGTCAATTATTTATAGGAAAATCTGAATATAACATGGGTAATATTTATTGTTATAATGAGAATAAGTTTAAAAATGTAATGAATACATTAAATAAATTTAGAATTTGCAATTTTGAAGATTGTAAGCAATGTGCAGCTCGTTGTTATTGTACAAGATGTTTAGGTACTGTCGGAATACTAGAAAATAAAAAATTAGCAGATTTTAAAAGCTTTGGATCTAGTTGCGAATATAGAAGAGAAATTGTATATAAAACATTAGATACAATTTCAGATATTATTAAAAAGGATGAGTTTAAATCTTTCAATGATTGTATTGGTAGTCTTTTATCTTAATTATTAAATATCCAATAAAAAGTCTTTTTAAACATTGTACAAGCCTATTGTAAAGTGTTTAAAGAATTTATTAATCTAATTTTTTTAAAGGGGGTGAAATAAGTGACAGAAATAAAAGTTACTCATTATGAGCTAAGAGATAAATGTGGTGGTGGATTTTGCGGTAAAAGTGGTTAATATAGAAACTTTAAAATTACAAATTATAAAACATATAAGAGAGGTGTCTCATGAAAAAATACCTTTTTCAAAATAAGAAATTATTATCTTTAAATATTATTTTTATAATGATATTATCCTGCATGGAAATATTAAAAGCAGCTCTATTTGGATTTGTAGTAGATAGTGCAACATCCTTGAATCTAGATAAGTTTATACTTTCAATACAATATACTTTAATCTTTATAATAATGCTTTTTATAATAAGCATATTATCAGGAATAATTTATGCTAAATTAGTGAAAAAATCTCTCATTAAATTAAAAGAAGATATTTTATCTGGAATATTAGAAAAAGATTTTAAGGTTTTTAATAGTTCTAATAGTTCTAAATATATTTCTTACTTAACAAATGACATTAACATAATTAATAATGATTTTTTTAACAATATAAATTCACTACTTTCCTAAGCTATTTCATTTGTACTAGCTTTAGTTTTTTTGATTAAAATAAACTATATTTATGGATTAAGTATACTCATATTATCTTTAATACCAATTCTTTTAAGCAAAATATTTATAAATACTTTACAAAAATATAAAAAATTATACTCTGATTCATTAAAAGAATTTACTATCAAAATTAAAGATATTTTTTTAGGCTTTGAAGTTATAAGAAATTTCAATTTAAAAAATATAATAAAGAAAGATTTTAATAAATACAATATAAATGTTGAAAATACCAATTATAAAACAAAAAAAGTAGAATGTGTTGTTACAAACATCAACGACATTGCTGGATTAAGCATATTTTTGATAAACTATTTAATTGGAGCATATTTAGTGGTAAAAGGTAATTTAACAATAGGAACTATGATGACTGCTATGCAATTAATGAATTATATAATAAACCCTTTAAGTTCATTTACAACATTAATAAGTAGAATAAAATCTGTAGAATTGATTTATAACGAACTAGATAAAAATATGTTTAATGATAAATTAAATAATAATAAATTAATAAGTAAAGATAATTTTAATGATAAAATACAACTTCAAAATTTATCATTTCAATATACTGAAGGTAGTCCTATATTAAAAGAGATAAATTTCAATATAGAAATTGGGAAAAAATATGCCCTTGTAGGTGAAAGCGGTTGTGGAAAATCAACAATTGCTAAATTACTTTTAAATTATTATGATAATTATAAAGGTAATATACTTATTGATAAAGTAGAACTGAGTACTATAAAAAAAACTGATTTAAATAATTTAATTTCAATTATAAATCAAGATGTATTTTTATTTAATGATACTATAAAAAATAATATATGTTTATATAGAAATTATGATGACAGTAAACTTAATAACATTATTAAATTATCTGGACTAGAAAAAATGATAAATAATTTACCTGATGCTGTAGATCATCTTATTGATGAAAATGGTAAAAATTTTTCTGGTGGAGAAAAACAAAGAATTGCAATTGCTAGAGCATTGATAAGAGATACACCTATACTTATATTAGATGAAGCAACTGGAGCATTAGATAACAAAATTAGTTTTGATATAGAAAATATTCTTCTAAATTTATCTAATATTACTTCAATTACAATAACTCATAAAATAAATAATGAAATAATGAATAAATACAATGAAATAATTGTTATTAGAAATGGTGTAGTTGTAGAAACTGGTAGTTATTTAGAATTGTTAAATTCAAAAGGTTATTTTTCTACCTTACATGATACATCAATAAATACTAGTATAATATTATAAAGAAATAATAAGTATAGCTTAAATAATCGAATTTAAAAAACATGATAAAATGATAACATTAAAATAAATTTTGTTAATCCATGCAAGTGCTATAGCGAAGCATATGGAGATTTTTTGAAGCTGCAGAGCTTCGCTCAACTATTTTTTATTATCAATAATGTTAACAAATGTTCTTTGAGTTATAGATTCTCTTGTTCATTTTGACTAATTATAGAAACATAAAGCAATTAGCCAAAATCCATTTTTCCATAGCTTACTTAAAATCAATCATAATTGTCAATTATTAATAACCCAATCATCGAAGTTAAAACCATATGGTCTCATAGTATTACTTAACTAGGTTATTTTTAAAGGCAAATATGACTATCTGAGTTCTATCTCTGAGTGAAAGTTTTGAAAGTATGGTAGTTATATTGTTTTTTATAGTTCCTTCAGTTAAAAACATTTTTTCTCCTATTTCTTTGTTTGACACTCCTTTAGCTATTTCTTTAATTATAGTTAACTCTCTTTCTGTTAATCCTGTTTCTTTTTTTATATTTTCTGTTTTTAACTGTTCACATTGTGTTTCTTCTTTTACCATAAGCTTTGTAATAATCTCTGGGTGAACTACTACATCACCTCCATGAACTGCTTTAATTCCACCGTATATTAAATCATAGGAACTGTCTTTAAGAAGATATCCTGAAGCACCATTTTTTAGAGCTTCCTCAATATACTCTCCATCTTTAAATGTAGTTAAAACTAAAACTTTCGTATTAGGTGTAGTTTTCTTAATTAGCTTTGTTCCAAGGACCCCATCACATTCTTCCATCCTTATATCCATCAGAACCACATCAACAGTATTTTCTCTACAAAATTCAAAGGCAACTCTTCCATTTTCACATATAGACAAAACTTCAATATCTGCATAAGTGGAAAGTATTATTTTTAACCCTTCTCTAATTAATTTTTCATCATCAACTATTA
This sequence comes from Clostridium faecium, assembly GCF_014836835.1. Classification (GTDB taxonomy): domain Bacteria; phylum Bacillota; class Clostridia; order Clostridiales; family Clostridiaceae; genus Clostridium_J; species Clostridium_J faecium. The sequence goes on from NZ_JACSQB010000019.1 coordinate 28,399, forward strand.
TTATTTTTATTTTTTCCATTCATTTCTCTCCTAATAATAAAAATTATACTCCATCTAAACTAAGTTTTACCTTATCCATTGTTACTACAAGCTCAAAGCCTTGCCCTTCTTTAGCAAAATACTCTATATTACCTCCCCAAGTTGCAACTCTTTCTTTTATACTTTGAAGTTCAATTCCTGGTATAACCTTAGAACATCCTACTCCATTATCCTTTAAATGGACTCTTAAATGAGTTTCTAAAAAATTTAAGAATATTTTTACCTCTGTTGACTTACCATGTCTTACAGCATTAGATAAAAATTCTTGAATTATTCTATATATAACCATGGTCTGATCTGAGTTTAATTTCCAAACACTATCTGACACTCTTAATTTTACCTCTACCCCTGTAAGCTTCTGAAAGTTCTTTATCATTTCCGATACAGCTATTACACCTTCATATTCCTCAAATTCTCTAGGTTTCATAGCCCTCACAGCTCCTCTAACCCTTTCCATGCTTTCCTTTGCAAAACCTCCTAAATTCTTAGCCATAATTGAAGCTGCTTCGCCGTCACTTTTGCATATTTTCTCAATAGCTCCTAATTGTATTATTATTGTAGATAACGCATGTCCAACATTATCATGTATTTCTCTAGATATTCTATTTCTTTCTCGTAAAATAGTAATTTCTTCTATAGTATTAGCATAAACTTCCAATTCTTTATTTACTCTTTTTAGTTCTTCATCTTTCCCTCTTAACTTATCATATAAGTTTTGAGCCTCTAACTTTCTTCCTTCTTCATCTTTTACTTTTGCTAATAATAAAAATATAGGTAAGGCTGCTATAAGCCAACTTATCAATAATTCTAAGTTCTTTTGAGTAATTATCAATATTGTTATTCCTAATATATATATTAGTGTGTGCACTTTTTTAAACATATAAATAATATCTATTAACGACAAAACAAATATTAATCCACCAAAGTTTCCAACTAAAATATATAATTTATAACCTAACAATATTTCAAATATTAGTGACGGCACTATGTAAGTATTTTCCTCAGGTAATATAAAAAACCTTAATTGATTATTTATAATATAAGTTAGCAAAAATATAATTTCTATTGAACCTATATTTTTATACCCTTTACCAAAAGACAACAGAAAAAGTAATATATATCCATACCTTAAAAATATCATATATTTTTGTTGTTGTACTTTTCTAAACATGTTTCCCCCTTAATAAATTTATTTAATGAAGTTTTAATTCTTCATAGTTTAATATATATATAATGCAAATCTATCCTCACTCATTATTTTACAATAATAATCTATTGTTGCAAAACAAAAAGAACCACTTTCTATAAGTAGTTCTATATTCTCCCCTTCTTCTTTAATAAGCAATATAATCACATTGTTATTTAACTTCACTTTCTTCTACTTCTCCATAAATAACAACTCTACCATTATCAGGACATTTCATTTCAAATTTTTTCTCTTTACAATTACCATAGTCTAATGTAGCACCATTTAGAAGAGCGTATACGCTTGGGTATATACTATTCCAAAGTTCATGACAAATAGGTGGACATATGTCTTCAACAATAAAACTATCACCATTTTTATAATATCCACATCTGCATTTACTTTCTTTTATAGTTAATTTTACTTTTGGCATAATTTTTTACTCCTTAAATCTAAAATGATTAGCCTATATCCTTTAAAAAGCATATTATTCTATTAACTTCCGTATATCCTATTTTTTTATGAAAGTTATAGCTCTCTACATTGTGAAATTCAACATCAGATCCCATTTGTGTACATCCTCTTGATTTTGCCCACTCTTCGCCACTTTTAACTAATATTTTACCAATACCTTTTCCTCTATGGTTTTCTTTTACAAATATGCCTTCTATAAATCCAACAGGACTAGAGTTTGATCCTTCTACATAATCATGCCTTATAGCAACATGATTAAATCCAATAAACTCATTTTCTAGCTTGTATAGAAGTATTTCTTCTTTTTCATTATTTAAAATTTCAGTTAGCTCTTCTTTAAGTCCCTCATAAGTATTATCAGGTCATAATTGTAAAGCCATAAGTAGTATATAATCTATATTTTCTAAGCTTGCAAATACAACATTTTTATTCATAAATCCCCCTCATTTCACTAAATATCCAATTAATTATAACATTAAATTGGATGATTTTTACATAAAATTAAAATAAAAATATTATTGAAACTTATATAATATTGAATAGTATTTTTGCTATTTTGTATTTTTATATCACTTACTTTTCACTTGACCAGAAATATCCAATTTCTTCTCTATCTAAATTATTTTTGAAATCTCGTTTTACTTCTAATAGGTACTCTAAATCATTTAGAAATTGAAATAATATTGCCCTGCTCTCAAACTCTTCTCTAGTCTTTGGTAATTCTTGAATACGACAGGCTTCTAAAACTAATTTAAATTCCTCTAATAACTCTTCTGCACTATTGTATTCATGGAGTTCTAATGCAACTTTTTCTGCAAAATTTGCCACAATCTCCGTTTGAGTTGGCGTCATTTCAAACTTAACAATATGCTTACGCATATGTTCTAATATGGTAAATTGAGTAGTTCTCATTTCCATATATTGTACATAGTATTTCACCTCATGCATAATATAATTATCTAAATGCTGTCTTGCACGCTCATTTGCTTCTTCTAATCGTTTTTTTAAATCCTGAAAAATTTTCTCTTCGTCTATATAAACAGAATGACTTCTTAAGGTATGAGCCATATTTAATAAAATCTTACGTATACTATCTTCAATATAACGTTGATCTTCTTTTATCTCACCTTCAATTTTAGGCATATAAGCATTTAATAAAATTCCAATTCCTGCCCCTACTGTCATAAGTAATATCTCATTTTTCATCCAGTAAAGTGAAATAGACTTTTCAACTAATAAATGAGTTACTAAAACAGAACTTACTACTATACCATCTGTCAAATTGAACTTCACCGTGAATGGGATAAAAATAAGTAAAAACACTCCAAAAGATATAGCATTATAGCCAAATATGGTAAATAAGATAGCTGCTATTACTAGGGCCATTATTGTAGATTGAAATCTTTGGAAAGCTAAAGTAATTGATTTTTTCTTTGTATTTTGAATAGTTAAAATAGTAATAACCCCTGCTGATACAGCATATTGCAGCCCTATTGCCTTAGCTAAAATAATGGCAAGTGTTGCTCCAATAGCAGTCTTGAATACTCTAAGTCCAATAAATCTCCCCATAAACTCCTCCTTTATCTATAAATACTACTATTTTCTTTAATTTAGATACTATATATAGTATCTTAAAATTTCACCGTTTTATATATAATTTTATCAATCTTATAAAAAATAAAGTAATCTATAATAAAATCTATACATTAACTTTTCACATAACTTAACACCCCAGTGGAATCTCTTTCCTCTGGGGTTTTCATAATAGTACTAAGAATTTATTTTAATCAAAGCAGCTTTTAAAACTTTAATTTTGATAAAGCATCTGCTAATGCAGAGTTTATAGGTTCATTATTTTCTTTTTGCTGCTTTCTTAAGTATTTATTTACTTCTTGTTTAGTAACTTTTTTGTTACTCTCCTGTTTTCTATTTTTAAACTCAGACATTTTTTGTCTATAATTACAGTTTGGACATACAAATATCTGCCCTTCTCCTTGTCCTCTTAACTCTAGCTTTTTGTGACATTCTGGACATCTTGAATTAGTTACTCTTGCTATTCCTTTTCTATATCCACAGGCTCTATCTTGACATACAAGCATCTTTCCTTTTTTGCCATTTACCTCTAGTAGATATTTACCACAATCAGGGCATTTTTCTCTAGTCATGTTATCATGAACATATTTTGTACTACTACCTGCTACTGTCTTAACAAGCTCTGCAGAATATCTTCTCATTTCATCTATAAAGTCTTTAGGATTTGAGGTTCCTTTACTTATTGAGTTTAGAGTTTGCTCCCATTTTGCTGTAAGTTTAGGTGATTTCAAATCTTCTGGAGCTAAGTCTATAAGCTGAATTCCTTTAGAAGTAGGATGTATTTCCTTACCTTTTCTCTCTACATAAAATGTTGAAAACAATTTTTCAATAATATCTGCTCTTGTAGCTGGAGTTCCTAGTCCCCCTGCTTCATTTATAGCTTCTTTTAGTGCTTTATTGTCTTCCATAAACTTCTGAGGATTTTCCATAGCTGAAAGCAATGTAGCTTCTGTGTATCTTGCTGGTGGTTTAGTTTGTAGAGTTCTTAAGGAAACTCCTTCTACTTTTAATTTATCTCCAGCATTAATACTTGGTAGATTTTGTTCTTTTTCATCCTCATCTTCTTTATCACTAACTATATTTCCACTGATTTCTTTCCATCCTAAAGATTTAACAACCTTGCCTTTAGCTCTTACAATATGATTATTACACTGTCCCTTAACTGTAATTTGTTCATATTCAAAAGCTGGAGATAAAACCTCTAAAAATCTTTTGACAACTAAATCATAAATATTTCTTTCCTCAAAACTTAAGGAAGATAAATTAACATGCTGTTCAGTAGGTATAATAGCATGGTGATCTGATACCTTAGAGTTGTCAACTAATCTTTTAGTAGTATTTATTTTTCCTCTTAATATTTTTCTTACAGCTTCACTATAAGGACCTACGTTCACTGCCTTAAGTCTATCACCTAAGGTAGATACCATATCACTAGTTAAATATCTTGAATCTGTTCTAGGATAAGTTAATAACTTATGATTTTCATATAGTCTTTGCATAAGCTGAAGAGTTTGCTTTGCAGAATAACCATATCTTCTATTAGCATCCCTTTGAAGTTCTGTTAAATCATAGGCTAATGGCGGAAGTTCCTTTTTATTCTCACTTTTAACCTCACTAATTGTTATTGTGTTATTTTTAAAATCACTTGCTATAATATCAGCCTTTTTCTTATCAAAAATTCTATTATTATTATTTTTATCCACATAACTCAAATTAAAACCTTTAGTTTTCACATCTATACTATAATAATCCACAGGCTTGAATTTTTTAATTTCCTCTTCTCTTTTTACTATCATATAAAGGGTTGGGGTTTGCACACGTCCTGCTGATAACTGTGCATTAAACTTACTTGTGAGTGCTCTAGTTACATTTAGTCCAACAAGCCAATCTGCTTCAGCTCTACATTGTGCTGCCTTATATAAATTATCATAGGCTCTTCCATCTTTTAAATTGTTAAATCCATCTTTTATTGCTTTTTCCGTTTGAGAAGAAATCCACAGTCTTTTAAAAGGTTTTCTAAAATTAGCTTTTTCCATAATCCATCTTGCTACAAGTTCACCTTCTCTTCCAGCATCTGTAGCTATAATAAGACTTCCAACATCCTCTCGCCTCATAAGATTTTTAACAATACTAAACTGTTTTCCACCTTGTTTAATTACCACAAGTTCCATCTTTTTAGGAAGCATAGGTAAATTTTCTAAGCTCCAAACCTTATATTTATTATCGTAAGTCTCTGGGTCTGCCAATGTAACTAAATGTCCAAGAGCCCAAGTGACTATATATTTGTTTCCTTCTAAATATCCATTATTAACTTTATTACAACCTAAAACCTTCCCTAATTCCTTACCAACAGAAGGTTTCTCAGCTAAAACCAATATTTTTGACATCTTATATCTCCATTCTAAATTTATATAGTAGTATTTATAGGTAACTTCCCTTAAATTTTAACATACATTTTAATATAACTTAATATTTATTTAAAATAGTGCACACGCACAATTAAGGTTGAAACTTAACTGCCTCTGTGGAACAGCGTGAAGCCGTTAGGGTTGCCATGAGGTGCAGTTAGTTCGGAACACAAATCAGTGACATTATGCTAAATTTATGAATATAAGTAATATAATAAAAATATTATTTAATGCTGCAGATGCAGTACCCTATTATACTGAACTCCAGGGTTTAAATAAAAAGTAGTTTAAAATTAAAATGTTGTGATTACTTTGATTTTATTTAAAATCGATAATTTTCTTGTAAACCCTAGGGGTGAAAGATTCTCAATTACATGAGTATAAGCGCAGCAATTTCTTAACACAAATTTATAAGTATATAAAGTAAATTTGTGAGTGACGTATTTATATTATATCATTAAAAGAGTAATGACGATAATATTCCCATTCAATGCCTATTTTTTATTCATAAAATCTTTTTCTTTGAATATATATATTTAGGCTTAATAAGTTTTAATATTTTATGTTACAATTTCATAATCAAATCTTATTTATTAATCTTATTGGAGGACTAATTATGATAAATAAAAAATTTAAATTAATTTGTGCTTCTTTAGCAGCTATCTTTCTTCTCACTTTTACAGCATGTTCATCAAACAATAAAAAAACTGATGAAAACACAACCAAGCCTAAAACTGAGGAACAAAAAGAAGATAAAAAACAAGAAGAAAATAACACTGATAAAAAAGATAATAAAAAAGAAGAAGTAAAAGAACTTAAAGTTGGAGATACTTTTGAACAAGATGATTTTAAAGTTACAATAAATAAAGTAAGAGAAGTAAAACCTACCAATGATTTTCTTAAACCTTCTGAAGGAGACAAATGGGTTGCAGTAGATGTTACAATTGAGAATATAGGAAATGAAGATGCCACTATAAGTTCAGCATTAGGCTTTAAATTGCTTGATAAGGATGGAAGAAATTTTGATATGGCTATTGTAACTGATTTAAATGGTAGCTTAAATGGTACACTTGCTGCTGGAAGAAAAATGACTGGTGAAACTGCTTTTTCTGTTCCTGTGGATACTCAAGAAGTAGAACTGGAAGTTAAGCTAAAGTTAGGCGGAAAACCAAATTACGTAAAAGCAACTATTGAACAATAACAACTATAAATAATAGCTCCTATATAAGAACATTTATATAGAAGCTATTATTTGTTTTATATTTTAAATTTGTTCAACTCTGTTTGTAGTTCAAATGCCATATTTGATAATTCCTCTGATGCATGTGAAACTTCCTGCATAAGGGCAGATTGCTCTTCACTTGACGCTGCTACATTTTGTGAACTTAAAGCAGTTTGCTTTGAAATTTCGGCATTTTCATTTATAGATTTAACCATAGTTTTTGTACTTGCTACAACATTATTTATCATATCAGAAACACTCTTCATATTATTAGAAACATTTTCTATGTCACTTAGTATTTCTTTAAAAGACTTTCCTGCATTTTCAACTAGATTCATTCCTTCATCAACTGCCTTGTTTCCTTCATCCATTGAGTTTATAGTAAATGAAATTTCATTTTGAATTTCATTTATTATTGATGAAATACTGTTTGATGCACTTGCAGACTGTTCTGCTAATTTTCTTATTTCTTCTGCAACTACAGCAAAGCCTTTTCCTTGTTCTCCAGCTCTTGCAGCTTCTATAGCTGCATTTAATGCAAGTAAATTAGTTTTTGAAGATATTTCTGTTATTAAAGAAATTATCTCTCCTATTTTACTTGATTTATCTCCTAAAGAATTTACCATCTTAGATGATATACTTACTTTAGAGTTTATTTCATTCATTTGATTTATTGTTCCTAATATAACATCATTTCCATCAAAGGCCTTATTGTAAGCAGTAACTGAAGAATTTGCAGCAATATTTATATCATTTGCTATCTTATCTATACTTCTAAATACCTGCTCACTTTCATCCAACACCACATCATAAGATGAAGATTGCAAATCACTTCCATTGGCTATTTGTTGTATTGAAACTGCTATTTGATCTGCTGCTTCTTTAGTTTGTCCTGCACTGGCAGTTAATTCTTCAGAAGTAGCAACTACTTGTTCTAAGCCCTCAGATACACTCTTAATTATATTCTTTAAATTATCATTCATTTTGTTCATGTAAACTGACATTACACCTAATTCATCATTACTATTAACTTCAACTCTGGTTGTTAAATCTCCGGAAGATATGGCTTCTGCTAATTTATTAACACCAGATATTCTATTTTTAATATTATTAACTATGAATATTACAATTAATATTATAAATACAATAGTACCTGTCATAGTTATTAGTACTTTATTAAATAAATTTTCTAATGGAGATAAAAGCTCTTCTTCTGGAATAGACAAAACTAATTTCCAATTTACATTTGGCACTTTAGAGTAAAATATCATGTTTTTTCCATTTGAATCATCAAAATACCCTATACCACTTTCATTTTCTAGTATTTCTTTACTTATAGAGGATATACTTTCATTTGGATCATTTGAAATACTAACTTTCATAATTTTTTCTGTATCTATATCAGAAAGGTATATTCCATCTTTATTTACCAAAAACGCTCTTCCATTTTCACCTACTTTTATACTTTTTATCATTTCTTGTATTTTTGATAAATCTATATCTGCTGTAGTAACACCTATGAAATTCTTATTTTCATCTACCATAGGTACTGTTGTGGTTATCATAGTTACATTTGAAACTTCATCTACATATGGTTCTGACCAGCTTAACTCCTTATCTATATTTTTACCTTGCTTATACCAATCACTAGCTGTATAGTCCACTTTGCTGTACTCTTCTGTATAAGTCACTATGCCATCTTTCTTATAAGCATATGGTCCAAAGAATTTCACATCACTTTTGTATTTAAAAGGTTCATACCATACTCCAGATCCAAAAGTTTCATCATTGGAACTTACATATGACTTTACTAAACTTTCATAGTTTTTTTTACTTAAGTTTTTTTCACACATACCTACTGTCTTGGCTAAAATTAAAGGAATTTTTGAATGTTTATCTAGAGTTCCAGATATATTTTCAATGATAGAATCTGTTTGATGCTTCATCTTTTCATTGATTTCACTATCTATTATTTGTTTTGCTGTAATATAAGATAGTGATGATAATACAAGCATTGATACTATAGTTATAGGTAATATCATTGCTAACATTTTTCCTTTTATGCTTTTAAATCCAAATCTTTTCATTTTATCCTCCTTGTGTTTTATAGATTTAAAAAACTAAAATTTACGAATATGAACTTGTATAGTTCATATTCGTAAATTTTTTTCAAAACTTTAATTTTTATTAATTATATATTAAACTTTTTTCTTCAAACTAACTTAATATATAAATAATCACCTTATTACTTACCATTAAACAATTTAATTTTTAAAAATAAAAAGTAACAAATCACAACAATGCTGTGATTCGTCACTTTTTATTATAACTCATATATATTTGCTTATATAAGAATTTAATGATTTTATTCCTCTGCTCTAATGCTATCCATTATGTTTATTTTATTCATCTTTCTTAAAGATATCATTGATGCTATAATTACTATTACTATGGAACCTATAAATGCCATCACCATTGAACTCCAAGGTATATTCCATTCATAAGCTCTCAATTCACCCATTAATTTATAAAGAATATAAGACAATGGCATTCCCATCAATATTCCATAAAATGATGCAATAATAGAGTAATATATGCTTTCTAAAACTATCATCTTTTTAATTTGCTTTTCTTCCATACCTACAGATTTTAAAATTGCCAACTCTCTTTTTCTAAGTAATAAATTTGTATTTATTGTATTTATTATATTTATAGAACTAATCAATGTAACTACTGTTATAAATCCATAAATAAATACCATTATTTGTATCATCATACTTTTATCTCTCTTTGCCGCTTCCACATTATCAAATATATACATATTATTTTCATTAGCAATAGTTTCTAGCTTTTCTTTAATTACCTTATGATCTGCATCCTTTCCAGTCCTTATATTTAAATTACTAGATTTCAGCTCTCCAAATATATCTTTATATACTTTTTCTGTGCTTATAAATCTTAAGCTGCCCCATTCCCAGCTATCTTCAAATACAGCATCTTCTTCAAGAATTCCTAAGACTTTAACTTTAATTTTTCCTACATGATTTAATAAATTTTTATCTATATCTACAGCAATTGATGGTGGTATAATTGATATTTCATCTCCAATTTTATAATTAGTGACCTTAATATTAGCCCTTTTTTTATCTTTAGTTTTGATATGAGCATTTTGAATTATTATAACTCCATTTTCTTCATTTAATTTTTTCTCATTTATTTCTCCTGCTATAATATTTTTCTTACTCTTTTCAAAAGATTTGCTATTATATGCATAAAATGGGCTATAGCTAAAAGCGTAATCTCCTTCATCAAAATTATAAAAACTTGTTTCTGTTAAATTCTCATAATCTTTATTAAGCTTATCCTTTTCAATAGCTATAACTGGCAACTCCCGTATTTCTTTATGCAATAAATCTACTCCCTGTATTTTCTCTATATCCTCGCAAAATTTTGATAGAGTGCTTTCTTCTAATTCATCATTGCCTAACATAACTCTATATTCAGGTTCTGTGGCCATTGCAACTTTTTCTACTTTTTTTATATCATAAGCAAAGGAGTTAAATACAATAAACAATACAATGCTTATAACCATTGAAAAAATGGTTATTTTAAACCTTATTTTATTTCTTCTTAAATTTTTATAAGCAACTTGTCCTTCTACACCAAAAATCTTTCCTGCTATAATTCCACTTTTAGTCTTTTTAATATATTCCTTCTTTACACCTCCACTATTTTTAATAGCTTCTAGTGGAGACACTTTTGCAGCTAATTTTGCTGGTCCTTTTGATGATATATATATAGTTATAAGACCTAAAACTGCACTTCCTAATAATATTATTGGATTTATAGTTATTTCAAAGCCTTCAAACATAGAAAAAGCAAGTGAACCTAATATCATAATTACAATTTTTAAAGCCACTAATCCTAAAACTAATCCAATTGGAATTGATATAATTGCTAAAATCATAGCTTCTTTCATTACAATCCTCTTTATTTGATTTTTAGATGCTCCTACAGAACGCAATATTCCAAATTGAGATACTCTCTCCATAACAGACATATGAAAAGAGTTATAAATTACTGAAACAGTTGCTGCTATAACTAAAATTATAAAAAATACTGCAATTAAACCTATTGCTTTATTTTCACTATCATCTAAACTCTTTAGCATAAGTCTTAAAAGCTCTTCATTATACCGAATATCATCTTCAGTTAAATTTAGCTCCTCTGTAATTTGATTACCTATAGTTTCAACCTGTTTTTTTAAATTTACATTGGCATAAATATCATACTCTTCATTTTTACTTAAAAAACTTTCTTCCGATAAATAACTTATTCCATTTCCATACATTGATTCTTCTTTTAATCCACATATGATATATTCTTTAGAGTTCTTCTCTTTAAATTTTATATCTTCATAATTTACTTCTTTACCATTGCCTTCATCTTCTGGGTATATTATTTCTCCTAATTTTAAAGCTATCTTATCTCCAACTTTAGCATTTAGCGCTTCCATAGCCCAAGGTTCGAGAATAATTTCATTTTCCTTTTGCGGAAGGCGTCCTTCACTTAATTTAATATTTTTTAACTCAAGCATTTCTTTATTGTCAGACTCTACATAAAGTTCTACATTTCTATTGCTTTTTTTACCAATGATACTTACTCCATCATATCTAACTATTCCCGTTTTCTTTATATCATTATGAGCTTTAAAATAGGGTATATGGCCGCCATTTACACTTTTAAAAAGTATATGAAAATCTCCTGAATTCTCCTTTACTTGCCTTATCTTATTATCCTGAAAGCTTTTAAACATTGTAGCAATAGAAGTTATAAGTGCTACTGAAAGTACTATCCCTATTATAGTTAAAATAGTTCTCTTCTTTTGTACTTTTAAATATCTTCCTGTAATTTCACTGTAGCTTTTCATCTTCTGATCACCTCATCGCTTACTATCTTACCATCTTCCAGTGTAATAACCCTGTCTGCTTGAGATGCAATATTTACATCATGAGTAATCATTATAAGTGTTTGATTATATTTTTTAACTGAGAGTTTTAAAAGTTCCAATATTTCCTTTGAATTTTTAGAATCCAGATTTCCTGTTGGTTCATCTGCTAATATTATAGATGGTTTATAAGCCAAAGCCCTTCCTATAGAAACCCTTTGCTGCTGTCCCCCTGAAAGCTCTGAAGGAAGATGATTTAACCTATCCTTTATACCTAAAATATTTATTAAATCCTCAAGATAATTTTTATCTTCTTTCTTATAATCTAATAAAAGAGGCAGTTTTATATTTTCTTCTGCAGTAAGTACAGGTATCAAGTTGTAAAACTGAAATATAAATCCTACCTTTCTTCTTCTAAATACAGCAAGCTTATTTTCATTTAAATCATACACATCTACATTATCCACAATAACTTTCCCAGAAGTAGGTCTGTCTACTCCTCCTAATAAATGTAATAATGTACTCTTCCCTGAACCACTTGCCCCTACTATTGCAACAAATTCCCCTTGATTTATAGAAAGATTAATATCCTTTAATGCTTCAACTTTAACTTCTCCTTCACCATAGCTCTTACAAAGAGAAACAGTTTTTAATATCTCCATAGTGTTTCCTCCTATTTTCCTAATTTATATCTTAAGTTTATTTTTCTATTCTTACTCTACAGTGAATTTTATTCTTACAAAGTAGAAAGATTATGCTCATCTTCTATGATATTAAAATTCTATTTTCATATTATACTTTTTAAAAAGGTTATGGTGAACTCTGTGCCTTCTCCCTCTGTGCTTTTCACTGAAATACTTCCTCCATTGCTTTCAATTATGGATTTAGATAATGTAAGACCTATTCCTATACTAATAGGTTTTACCTCATTCTTTCCCTTATAAAATCTTTCAAATATATATGGTAATTCTTCTTTTTTTATACCTGCACCATTATCTCTAATTACGATATTTACAAGTAGAGGAGATTCTTTTATTTCTATAGATATAGTTCCATAATCCTTTGTATGTTCAATAGCATTTTTTATTATATTACCTATAGCTTCTGTCATCCAATCGCTATCATGATTTAAATAGACCTTTCCTTCTTCTTCTATAATAATATTCTGATTTTTTTTATTCGCACTTTCCTTTAATGGAGAAATTGCTTTATTTATTGTTATAATTACTGGTTGATTTTTTATCTTATAATTAATAGCTCCAGCTTCTATTCTAGCTATCTTTAATAAATTAACTATAAGCCATTCCATACGAGTTAACTGCTCACTAGTTTTATTCAGAAATTTTACCTTAGTTTCCTCATCCATATCCTCTTTGCTAATCATTAGTTCATTTAACATGATTATAGATGATAATGGTGTTTTTAGCTGATGAGAGATATCGGAGACAATATTTTTTAAAAATTCTTTTTCTTTTTTTAGTTTTTCCATATTTTCAATTAATCTATTTACTAATAAATTTAATTGATTATATAGTATAGAAAACTCTCCTTCATCTCCTCCCTCAAGCATCATGTCATATTCTCCTTCTAAAACTTTTTCCACCCCATTAGATATAATATTTATTTTAGATAGAATTTTTTTATAATCAAAAATTATTATAAAAAACATTATAGTAAAAAATATAATATTAATAATTACAATATTATATAGTAGTTTTTTTGAGGATGCTCTAATTAAAGGAATATCCCCTATATCTAAATTTTCATTATAGTTATACTTTTCCAAGGCAGCTAATCCACTTTCGATTTTTTTTTCTGATATTCCTTTAGTAAAATATGTTGCTACATCACTTTCTAATTCTGGATTTTTCTCAAGTACTATGCCTAATATAGCTGCATTTTGCCTTATCACTTTTTTACTTATGTTATTCATGGATAAATTTACAGTTGCTACTGTTACTGTTATAAATAGAAAAGAAAGTATCACAATTTTCACAGTGATACTTTTAATTTCTGAATTTCTATATAATTTTTCCATTCCTATTCCCTCGTTTCCTTATCCCATTTGTATCCTACTGATCTTATTGTAATTATATATTCTGGTGTTGCTGGGTCATCTTCAATCTTTTCTCTAAGTCTTCTTATATATACTGAAAGAGTATTGTCATCAACAAATTCCCCGCCAACATCCCATATTTTTTCTAATATTTGGCTTCTGCTAAGCACTATTTTAGGATTTTGTATCAATGAAATAAGTAATTTATATTCTAATGATGTCAATATAATCTCCACATCATTTTTCATGACTCTGTTGCTTAAAATCTCAATAGTAATATCACCTGAATATAATTTATTACTTTTATAGGCTGAGCTTTTTTCATACCTTCTTAAAACTGCTTTAATTCTTGAAATTAATTCACCAATTCTAACTGGTTTAGAAATATAATCATCACCGCCCATATCCAATCCCATAACCACATTTGCTTCCTCGTCAGAAGCAGTTAGAAAAATTATAGGCATATTACTCTTTTTCCTCACTTCTTTACACAGTTCATATCCACTTCCATCTGGCAACATCAAATCAAGCAATACCAAATCTATTTCACAATTTTCTATATGCTCTCTTGCTTCATTTAAAGTTGAAGCAACTATAACATCAAAATCTTCATTTTTCAAAGTATATTCCATTCCCATAGCTAATGTAGCATCATCTTCAACTAACAAAACCTTAACCATATTTTCTCCTTTTACTAAAATGTTAATCTATGCATTTATATTATATCATTATTATAATCTTCTAATTCTAAATGTAAATTTAAAAGTGATACATTTATATATTATATCTTTTTTACCTTACAATTAAATGAATTTTTTCCTTACAAAATAGTAATAAACTATAAAAAACTCCCTAGGATATTTAATTAATACCTAGGGAGTTTTTTTTATTTATTTAAACTTATTGCCTTTGATATATATATTATAAGTTTTTCAGTTAACTCATTCACATCATAGTTATCTTCATTAATTATGTCATATATAGCTAATGTACATAATGCTCCAAAAAAAGTATATGTTAGAAATTCTGAATCATTTTTTTCTATTGCTCCAGCTTCCATAGCTATTTTAATATGAGCTGATAGATATCCTATGTGTTCTTTAATATTATTTCTAAGCTCTTTCTGCCTTGCCTCATTTCCCCATAGTTCACTTAAGGCAACTCTAAAAAAATCTTTATATTCATGTACTAGTTCTAACTGTATCTTAATTAATGCTCTTATCTTATCAATAGGCTCTTGTTCAAGAGATAAAACCCTTGAGCTTTTTTCTTCCATACTCTTTATGCCCTCATCTATGACATATTTAAAAAGCTCTTCTTTACTTTTAAAATGATAATATAATGTTCCTTTTGCCACTCCTCCAACAATAGCTACATCGTCCATCGTTGCACCATCATAGCCTTTTGTTGAAAAAACCTTTATAGCAGAGTTTAAAATACCTTGCTTTGTTTTACTCATATTCTCCTCCAAAAATCCTAATGGATAATTTAACATTAATTATACTACATAAGTACTAGTTCATTAAAGCATCTTCAAATCCATCTTTTACTTTTTTGCTTAATTTATCTTTAAATACTATTGTTAATAAGATAAATCCAACCAAAAATCCTATTAATATAATGCAATCATGAGCAACTATCCCCATATTTGGTCCTGCTAACACTTCTCTTAAGGCATCAACAGCATAAGTAAATGGTACAAATGGATTTATTACTGAAAATACTTTTGGTAAAGTTTCAACTGCAAATGTTCCTGAACAAGTTACTAGTTGTATAACTAAAGCTGCTATACCTAAAAGTTTTCCTGCATCTCCAAATGTAAATATTAAGAATTGAAGTGCTGCCATAGATACTAATGAAAGTAAAATATTTAAACCATAATATAATACTATATTATCTGGTTTTATTCCCAATACTAAAAGCATTGTACTAAGTATTACTGATTGTACTATACCTATTATGGAATAAGACATGAATTTTCCTAAAACTATTGATACTTTATTAGTATCTTTTAAATCTTCATCTACTTTTTCTTTTATTAAGAAGAAAGTAACTAATGCACCTACCCATAATGATAGTGGAATTAAGTATGGTGCTAATCCTTCACCATAAGTATCAACATTTCCTAAGAATGTTTTTTCTACCTTCGTTGGTTCCTCCATGAATTTTGAAAGTTCATCACTATTATGAATTAACACTTTATCAGAATCTTTTACTCCATTTTCAAGTTCAGTTGCTAATTTTTTAGAACCATCTTTAATTTTTGTTGATCCATTATATAATTCAGCTGTTCCCCCTGATAGTTTGTTTACATTTTCTATTGCAGAAGGAATCTTATTATACATAGATTCAACACCTGTTCTTAATTTATTAGATCCTGCGCTAAACATATCAAGTTTTTGTGAAAAGCTTGGTAATAAATCTAAATATTTTTTACCTTGTGATATTGCTTGTTTTGCAACTTGTATATTTCCTTGATTCTTTTGAATATCTGATTTTATCTCATTAACTTGTGGTATTAAAGCTTGCATAGATGCTAAATTACTCATATTTTCCGGTGATAGCATTGGAGCTATAGCATTAAGTGAACCTTTTGCATTTACCAATGTATCATTTATATTTTGTATATCTTCAGGCTTAATATTTAATCCATTAATTGTTTTTAAAATTGCATCTAAATTAGCTGCTTCGTCATTCACTTTGCTAGTTACCATAACAGAACCCATAAGTAATTTTCCTTGTTCTTCTGTTATAGCTCCTTTTGCTTGAAGCGTTCCTATAAGTTTTAATAATCCATCTTTATTGTTTGCTATTGCTGCTGTTTGATCTAATACTCCTGAAGATTGTATTTGATTTAATTTTTCTCCCACTAAAGAAAGAGTTTGCATAGTATTAGCAAATTGTGAACTGTTAGTTATAGCTAAAATTTTATCAATTTTATTATTTAATCCGCTAATTTCCCCTTGTAATTCTTCTGGACTATTTAACACTTTTTGAATTAATGGATTTGATAATGCATTATTTATCTTCTCCATATCAATTTGACTTAAGCTGTTTTCAAGCTGATAAGCATCATTCACCAATTTATCTAAACTTGCCTTATCTATTGAATTTACATTTTCATTCAACATTTTTTCTACATCTTTGAATTTTTCATTTAACATAGCAATATTGTCATCTATAAGAACTACACCATTATATAAATTTTCTACCCCTTCTTTTACTTCAGGAACCTTTCCTGTTAAAAGTTCTGTGCCGTCTTTTATTTTTTTAACCCCTTCGTTAAGGCCTTCTATCCCTTTGTTTAATTCTTTGCTGCCATCAACTGCTTTTATTAATTTGTTTTTAGTATCATACACTTTGTCCACTACTTTAGCAGTAGCTTTAAGTGATACAGATTCATTTAAATTCTTTTGTACTGTATCCATTGCTACATCTACTGTTTTGTTTGAAATATAACCCTTTTTCTTGTTAGATGTAAAATATATCACTGGTTCTTTTATTTCTTTACTATCTATAGGTGTAAACATATCTTCTGAGAAATTTTTAGGTATTTGAATCATAGCATAATATTTTTTATCTTCCATACCTTTATTTGCTTCTTCTAAAGATACAAATTGCCAATCTAAATTTTTATCTTCATTTAGTTTATCAACTAATTCTTCCCCTAAATTATATTTTTTATCTTCCCTAATATATCCACTGTCCTCATTTACAACAGCCACCTTCATTTTATCTAAATTATTATATGGATCCCATGATCCAGCTAGATAAGTAAATCCATAAATAACAGGAATGACACAAATCCCCAAAGCTATTAAAATCTTAAATACATTTTTATTTATTTTATTAAGATCTCTTTTAGTCACTTCTGTAACTTTCATGTAATCACCTCTTTATAATTTATTGTACTGACTAGTCAGTATTGTATTATAATACTCTCATGTTTTTTAAAAATCAACCTTTTTTGACAAAAAAGTATGTCGAATTTGTATTTTTTTTAATAAAATTTTATGTAATTGTATACATTTTTTAAAAATATATATTTATTTATAT
>NZ_JACSQB010000098.1 GCF_014836835.1 Clostridium faecium
CTATAAATTTAGGTTTTATAGCTGTTTTTAATTTTGGCTAAAATTTATAATTTTGTTACAGACCCCAGGGGTGGAAATTCAAATCCACCCCTGGGGAACAGCGCGAAGCCCGTAAGGGTTGCCCTGGGGTGCAGTATAGTTTGGAGCCAAAACCAGTGACATTATATCAATATTATGGAGATAAGAAACGCAATTCAAATATTGTTTAACGCCGCAGATGTACCACCATACCTTACTGCACCCCAGGGGACTGTATAAAAAACAGCTATAAATTTAGGTTTTATAGCTGTTTTTAATTTTGGCTAAAATTTATAATTTTGTTACAGACCCCAGGGGTGGAAAGAAAATCTTAAGAAATGTCTATAATTATGAATTTTTCATTGTAGGGGAGAACAGTGTTCTCCAGTTTTGGTTTTAGCTATAATTTAATATTAATGAAATGATATGTGGCGAACACTGTTCGACGCTACAAAAGGAATTTAGAATTTGTTAGTGATAATTGAGAAGTATCCATAATTGTGCGTTGTGAATTAGGACTAAAGGCATTGTTTTTCTTCAGTTATTTTATCTTTTAGACCAATAATATTATTTTGCCACTTACCTTTTTTATAAGTTATAAACCCAAGAATATCTGCTAAAACCCATCCAATAGGTATGGACCACCAAATACCTTTTTGTCCAATAGATGAAATAGAAGAAAGTGTATATGCCATTAATACACGAGTGCCAAGGGATACTATTGTTAGTATCACAGACATTGCAAGATTACCTACTCCTCTGAAGAAACCATAGAACATAAAAAGAAAGCCAATTAACATATAAAATATACCAACTATAGATATATACTCAATACCAGTTTCTATTACTTTTACTTCACTTGAATTAACGAATATTTTCATGAGATATTCTGATGACATTAAAATCAAAATAGATGAAATAATACAAAAAACAATAATTATTTTAACTGCAGATTTTACACCTTCATGTACTCTTTCTTTTTTACCTGCTCCTACATTTTGGGCTACATAAGTTGAAAAGGCATTACCAAAGTCTTGAACAGGAAGATATGCAAATGAATCAACTTTTCCAGCAGCAGTAAAAGCTGCTATTACATCTGCACCAAATGTATTAACAATACCTTGTACAGCTACCATGCCTATAGACATAATAGATTGTTGGATAGATGTTAAGAAGCTGTATTTTGCTATTACTGGGAAAATTGCTCGATTAAATACAAATTCTTTTTTCTTCATCCTTAGTATAGGAACTTTTGAAAAAGCATATATTAAACTTAAAATTGAGGCAACAGCTTGAGCTATAACCGTAGCATATGCAACTCCTGCAACACCCATTTCAAAATTTAAAACAAATACAAGATCCAGTATTATATTGATAATACAAGCAATAACTAAAAAATATAAAGATGTTTTTGAATCACCTAATGCTCTTAATAATGAGGCTACTGCATTGTATAAAAATGTAAATATTAGTCCAGCAAAAACGATCTTAAGATAAGAAGTAGAATCCTCTAATATTTCAGCTGGAGTTTTAATCAACATTAAAAGAGGCTTTGTAAATAAAAATGTTAAAATTGATAAAAATACAGTAAATATAAACATAAAAATAAAAGATGTTGAAACTACAGATTTTAAGCCTTCATAGTCTTCAGCACCAAAATATTGAGAAATAACAATAGAACTTCCCATACATAATCCAATTAGTAATAAAGTAATAAAGTTCATCAGTGAAAAAGATGAACCAACAGCAGCAAGAGCATTTTTGCCTACAAATCTGCCAACTACAATAGAGTCAACCATATTATAAACTTGCTGAAATATATTACCTATTAGCATTGGAAATGCAAATTTTAATATAAGTTTTGTAGGACTTCCTCTTTTCATATCCATTACCATAGCTATAATACTCCTTTATTTTAAAATTTAAATATATTTAACTACCAGATTTATGGTAACATATAAATAAACATATGAAAAATATTATTTTTATTTGAATTGTATAGGTTTTTCATATACAAAATAGGAGATATAATTATGGATATTAGACAATTAAAATATTTTATTGCCATTGTTGAAGAAAGACAAATTACTGCAGCAGCGAAAAAACTCCATATGACTCAACCTCCATTAAGTCACCAATTAAGTACCATGGAAGAAGAAATGGGAGTTAAATTGGTTATAAAAAATGGAAAATTTCTTGAACTTACCGATGCAGGAAAGGCACTTTATAAAAATGCTTTAAATATAGTAAATCTTATGGAAGAATCAAACATTGAAGTTAAAGAAATAGGAAGTGGAGTAAGAGGGAAATTATTAATTGGTATAAATACACTGTCATATTATAAATTACCTATATTACTTAATCTTTTTAAAGAAAAATATCCTTCTATGACTTATAAAATTCAGCAAAATGAATCAGGGCAATTATGCAAACTCTTAAAAGAACGTGCCATTGAATTAGCTATTGTTAGAATGCCAGTGGAATTGAGGGATTTTTCTGTTTTTCACTTAAAATCAGAAAAATTTTGTTTTGTAACATCAGATAAAATTATAATACCATCTCAAAAGGTATCTTATGCACAAATACAGCGTTATCCCCTTATATTACCAAGTACTGAAGGATTAGGACTATATAATATGATTTTAGAGCCTTTTACACATGGTGGTTTAAATGCAAATATAATATGTGAATGCTCAGATATATTAACTTTATTAGAACTAGTATCTTCAGGATTTGGCACAACTATTATTCCTGAATCAGTACTTAAAATACATAAAAGATGTGATGTGAGGGTATATGAAATAGATGATGAAAAATTCATTGCACCATCAGCATTAATTTGGCTAAAAGATCACTATTTATCTAAAGCCTCTAAAAACTTTATTGCTCTTCTAAAAGAAGGGAATTTAATCAATGAAGAACTTTAATGATTGAGAATTGACAATTTAAATCAATTTACAATGTACAATTAATAGAAAAATTATAAAAAATAATAACATATGTCTAGCACTATAATGAAAAAGTAATTTATAATGAAGATGGTGATAGGTATGGAAATATTAAAAGATAAAGAAAAGTTAAATTTTTATATTGAAAAATTTAATATTTATAGTTTATTTGAAGAAGATATGACTAAATGTATGCAAGTTCATGTATTTGAAAATGGAGAAATTATATATAGATGCGGAGAAAAAATTGAGTATATATACTTCTTAGTAGAAGGAAAAACCAAGGCATATTCTTTTACAGAAAGCGGAAAGGTGTTTTTACTGGATTTTTCAAATCCTTTAGATATGCTAGGAGATTTAGAATTATTAGAAAAACTAAACTATCAGCATAATGTAGAATCTGTAGGTGAATCAATTTTAATTGGAATTTCAATTGAAGATATTTTAATGTATTTATCTAAGGATGTTGAATTTTATAAATCTGTATGTAAATTTTTAAGTAAAAAATTATCAAGGACTTGTAGAGAATTGTTTCATAGTATGTTGTATCCTTTGATAAACAGATTTGCCACTTATTTAGTTACTATGCTTCCAGAAAACGAGCATAAGATAGAAAAATTTAGTTTATCTGATACAGCTTTTAATTTAGGATGTAGTGACAGGCACTTAAGTAGAATTATAAAGGATTTATCTGAGAAGAAAATAATAAGTAAATATAAATCAACTATATTTGTTTTAAATAAGGACAAGCTAGAAGAATTATCTATAAAAACAAGATGGTAATAAGCATTTAATTTTCACTAGCAATTTTGTATTGCTAGTTGTTTTTGTAGGGAGAACGGTTTTTTCATTCTACATACAATTTAATATTAGTGTAATAATAAATTGTAAGTTCTGTTCGCTGCTACAGCAAATTATGAATTTAAAAAAGGGAGTTCACTAACTCCCTTTTTTAAATAGCAAGTCCAATATTAAAGTACTTCAAATATCCATCCTTCTGGTGGTTTTACTTCTCCAAATTGGATTCCATAAAGTGTGTCATAAAGTTTTTTAGTCTTAGGACCTACTTCTGTTTGACTATAGAAAGTATGCATCTTTCCTTTATATTCAATTCCACCAATAGGTGTTATAACTGCTGCTGTACCACAAGCACCAGCTTCTTCAAATTCATCTAAATTATCAATTAGAACATCTCTTTCTTCTACGTCCATTCCTAAATATTCTTTAGCAACATGCATTAAAGAATATTTAGTTATACTAGGAAGAATTGATGGTGATTTTGGAGTAACAAATTTATTATCTTTTGTAATAGCAAAGAAGTTAGCAGCTCCAACCTCTTCAATTTTTGTATGAGTTGCAGGGTCAAGATAGATACAATCTGCAAATCCTTTTTTTACTACCTCATCGTGAGGAAGTAGACTTCCAGCATAGTTTCCGCCAACTTTAGCAGCACCTGTTCCAACTGGAGCTGCTCTATCATATTCTGTAACTACAAAGTTTACAGGGTTCATTCCGCCTTTAAAGTATGGTCCAACTGGTGAGCAGAAAACACAGAATATATATTCTGGAGCTGGTTTAACACCTAGGTTATCGCCAACACCTATTAAAAGAGGTCTAAGATATAAAGTTGCACCTGTACCATAAGGTGGAACATAAGCTTCATTTGCTTTAACCACTTGCATACATGCATCAATAAATTTTTCCACTGGAAGTTCAGGCATTAGCAAACGTTTACAACTTTTATTCATTCTCTTAGCATTTTCATCTGGTCTAAATAACTGAATCTTCCCACTTTTTGTTCTATAAGCTTTTAATCCTTCAAAACATTGTTGTCCATAATGAAGTGCAGTAGATGCTTCACTTATACAAAGTGTATTATCTTTAACAAGTTCTCCATCATCCCATTTTCCATCTTTCCATTTTGAAATATAACGAAAATCTGTTTTGATATAAGCAAATCCTAATTTGCTCCAATCAATGTTTAAAGCTTTATCCATAGAAACTCCTCCTAATCAATTATATCCTAAATTTATATTTCATAATTTTATATTAACACGTGATTTTGTATATGTCTAATTACATTTAAGCAAATATAGACTAAAATAAGAAATTAAATGGTGTTTTTCATTAAATAGTGCGAATAATAACAAACTTTTGAAAAAAGAAATTAAACTAATATATTTCTTACAAAAGTAAATGTTATAATAGCAAAAAATGAGCAGCCCATAAACAAGCTGCTCATTCCTTCTTTAAATTTTTATTTATTAAAGTCATAAAACCGTCAGGAGTGACTATTCTCACTTTTGGATTTTTGCTTAGTTTGGTTACAACATTTTTAATACTATTCATATCTTTGCTCCAAGCATGAACATATACAAAAGAATATGAGTTTTTATTATGAATATCTGTATAACCTAAATCGATTCTTTTATTTATTTCTGCAACCAGCATATCTTCATCTTCAAGTCCATCCCATAATATATCACGACATGAAACTACTGGTTTGTCATTGGACCATATAATTTCTCCGCAATAATCGTTATGTTTTTTATAATTGAGATAAAATAAGCCTTTAATATTGCACTCTTTAGTATATTTATCCCAAATGCTCACTTTTAAAAAAGCATTATCATCAATTATAGCTACATATTTTTGGTCAACTTTTCCCATATAATCATTTAAGTTTTTCACAAAATAATCCAATGTTATATTAGGAAATTTACTAGGAAACATATAGCCATTACCAGATGGTGACACGATAAAATAATCCTTATTAGCATTTTTATAATATAAATTTAAAACTGTAGGTGATAGATAATACATAGATGGAGTTATAGACCAACCCATATTAAAGCTCCCTTTATGAGGAGAGTCATACCATTTTTGAGAGCTAAAATTGTTGCCTAAATTCCACTGTTGATTATCACCATCAGACATAATGAATGTAACATAATGTACATCATCCTCTGTAAGAGGAGAAGGAGATTCTTTTTGATTTAGAGGCATTGATGGAAATCCACTTAATACAGTTAAATTATAGGACCAATCTGCAGCTACTAAACTTACACCATGTTTTGAAGCGGTCATTACATTATTATATTCATCTGATCCCCAGCCTAAGCAAATGGAGTTTTTATCCATAGAACTAAATACTTTATTACTAAGAGGCAAATCTTCTGAGGTCTCTTCAAAAAATACTAAACATTTTGCCATTATTGCATAATCACGGAGTGGAGCAGATTTATCTGGTGATAGTTGAATTACAATTGAATGATTTAATCCTGAATTCCATAAATTATTATAAGCCCAGTATTTATCAGTATTTCTACAGTCTCCTTGGAGCTTTGTTATACCATAAGATTTCACTTTATCCTCAAGAGATTCTTCTACAACCAAGCTTTTTTTTAATGATGCTAAAGAACAGGCATTATTTATTGAAGGGTCATTTTTAGTTTTATTACTATAAAGTATATATCCATCTACGTAAGACTTAAATTTATCTAGTAACTCCCAGGGGTCTTTCACAACTTCATATTTCACAGCATAGTTATTTTTTAAATCCTCAAGCCATATTGCATAGTCTGGCTCACTGGAATTTAAAGTATAAATTTGTGATGTTGAGTAATTAGATACTAGTCCTTGTAGAGTAGATATCATTACATTTTCTGCACTAGTCATGTTATTTTGATCTATTACATAAAGATATTCTGGCTTTTTTGAATTTTTTATATAATGGAAATCCTTTGAACAGATTCCATAGGATGGTGTCAATGAATTAATAAATATTGTAGATAATATAAAAAATATAAAAAACTTATTTAAAAATTTTTTAAAAGCCATTTAATTATGCTCCTAATTTTTTAAAATCATATAATTCATTAATGAAAGTAGTATTAGTAGAAGAATTCTTTTTCCATTGAGACCATTTTGTATTAAAGTTGTCATTATTCTCTTTAACATATTTATAAAAATTAGTTAAAAGAGATTTTCTTTCATCATTGTAAAAGCCCTTTGCGCTATTTTCACTCATCTTTGATAAAGCTACTTGTCTTTTAACAATATCATCTAAACTGACTTCTTTAGCATTTTTCATTATATCGTACATAATCATAAAAGTAGTTGTTCTTCCTATACCTTGTTTACAATGAAAATGTAGCCAGTTATCTTTAAGTTCAGAATTAACAAGTTGCACAAAATAATCAACCATATCATCTGTAGGTATTATTGTTTTTTTAGGGTGATTGTAAATAGCAAGAGGCTCATTAAATTTAATACTTTTTAATTTGTTGCTCTCGTCAGCTAAAACTTCTGCTTTTGTTAATCCTTTATTAGCATCATTTTTTGAGTTAGCCCAGCTAATTGGTAGACCATTAACAAACCCATGAGATTCTTGTCTTAAATCAACTATAGTTATAGGCAGATTAGTGTCTATAGACTCCTTCATAAGAGTAAGTCCATTTTCAGAAAACTGTTTACTACCAGACATGTTTAAACTTTTTAATCCAGTAAGGTTTAAATCTTTACTGTCTTTAATATCTGCATTTTCAGAGAATTTTCGAAAACGACTTGGAAGTTCTTTTTCATTGAGAGAATCTAATATAAGATTTACACTGTTATCATTAGCAGTTTCACCAAAAACTTCTATGGAGTTACTTGCAAATGAAACATAAGAAGCCATAAAGGAAACTATTAAGAAGGTTAATACACTTGTTTTAATTCTTTTTTTCATATTTATTCACCTCATCATAATAATTTAAATAATTTATTTTTTATATACATATATAATTTAAGCTATTATCCTCTCTTTTATTCAAAATCAATTTTAAATTGCAAAACACAGCAAAAAAACTAGCAATATAAAATTGCTAGTAAAAAAATTCATTCAAAAATAATTATTAGTTAAGTAGTTTTACTATTTCTAAATTCAAGCGGAGTCATGTTAGTCAATTTTTTAAATGTCATATTATAATAGTTTTGATTATTAAAACCAACAGAAAGAGCTACATCTAATATAGACGAATTCTCTTTAAGCAACAATTCTTTACTTTTTTCTATTCTAACTTCATTTAAAAGCTGAGAAAATGTTTTTCCTGTTTCTTTTTTTATTATATTACAAAAATAACACTTATTAATTTTAAGATAATCAGATATATCCTCTAAGGTTATAGATTCGTTATATCTAGCATCTATATAATCTAGAGCTTTTTTTACATGTAAGCTGTAAGGCATTTTACCTATAGCTTGTCTTTGTTTTATGTAAGGACTATCCTTTGCTATATTGGTTAATAATGAAATCAGATGAGGAATACAGCAGTTAGGTTTAAATACAATATCTATATCCTTTGATTTATGGGATACATATGGTCCAATAATATACAATCCTCTATTAACATTATTGGGACAAATATCATAAGCTGTAAACTTAATATTATCTACAGTAGTTACAGTTATTATGGAATCTCCATTTTTATTTGATATTTTACTTTGTACCATTTCATAAATATTATTTGCATCAAATATATGCTCCAATCTTTCATTATATCCAACAGAATGAATTAATGTTCCATCATAATTAAAAGCTTTAGTTGGAATATGAGTGCATAGAAAAAATTTTTCAATAGTTTTACAAATATGATTTTTAATGAAACAAGTGAATCCCCCCTACGAAAATTATATAAATATATTTATAAAAACCTAAACATATTTCAATAATTTATTTATTAAAGTTAATATAATTATTGATAATGAATATCAAAATCAATAAACCATAATTGATTATATCAATATAAAAAGGAAGGTGTCAAATTATATATTGATTACTTCAGCAGGGAGGAGCTATGAAAAAACGATATTTATTTATAGCACTAATTATTTTATCAGTAGCTTCAATATTTATAGGGGTGAGAGATGTATCATTTATAGATGTATTAAAATTTAATGAAGACAAAATTCAAATAATATTACTAAGCCGTATTCCACGTTTAATTAGTATTATTACAGCTGGAATAGGGATGAGCATAAGCGGACTTATTATGCAGCAGATAAGTAGAAATAAATTTGTTTCACCTACAACTGCAGCAACAATAGATTGCTCAAAGCTAGGAATTTTAGTTTCATTAATAATGTTTAATTCAGCTAGTACTTTAAATAAAATGATAGTTTCTTTTATATTTGCATTATCAGGTACATTTTTATTTATGAAAATCTTAAAAAGAATAAAATATAAAAATACCATATTCATACCATTAGTTGGGATAATGTTTGGAAATATAATAGATTCAATAACAACTTTTTTCGCTTATAGATATGACTTAGTTCAAAACGTGTCTTCTTGGTTGCAAGGTGATTTCTCCATGATAATAAAAGGAAGATATGAACTATTATATTTAAGTATTCCTCTTGTGATAGTTGCTTATTTATATGCAAATAAGTTTACCATTGCAGGGATGGGAGAAGATTTTTCTACAAACTTGGGCTTAAATTATACCAAAATAGTAAACATTGGACTTGTTATTGTTGCACTTATATCATCAGTAGTAGTGATTACTGTTGGTAGAATACCATTTTTAGGACTTATAATTCCTAATATAGTTGCATTGTATCAAGGAGATAATTTAAAAAACAACCTTTCACATACCGCTTTGTTAGGTGCAGTATTCCTTTTAGCTTGTGACATATTAGGACGAATTATTATATATCCTTATGAAATTTCTATAGGACTTATCGTTGGAGTGTTAGGAAGCGGCATATTCCTTTACATGGTAATGAGGAGGAATGGAAATGAAGCATAAACGAATTATAACTTTTCTTTCTATTTTATCATTAATACTTATTGTTTTATTTCTAGGAATAGGATTAAGCAGCAGCAATTTAGGATATGCTCTTTCAAGACGTATTCCAAAAGTAGCAGCAATTGTTTTAACGGCAGTATCAATAGCGTATTCTTCAATGATATTTCAAACTATTACTAATAATAGAATATTAACGCCAAGCGTTTTAGGATTAGATTGGCTGTATATATTTATACAGACTGTTATAGTTTTTATATTTGGAGCTAAAAGCATAGTTATTGTAAATAACAATTTAAACTTTATATTGTCAGTTGGAATAATGATGGTATTTGCAATAATTTTATATAAGCTGCTTTTTAAAAGAGAAGATAGCAGTATATTTTTCTTACTATTAGTAGGACTAATATTTGGAACATTATTTCAAAGTTTAGCATCCTTTATGCAAATGATAATTAACCCAAATGAATTTCTTATAATTCAAGATAAAATGTTCGCTAGCTTTAATAATGTAAATACAGATGTTTTAATGCTATCTAGCATAGTTGTTATATTGACTATAGCGTATTCTTATGAATATATAAAAATTTTAGACGTATTGTCACTAGGTAGAGATGAAGCTATAAACTTAGGAGTCAGCTACGATAAAGTTGTAAAAAGAATGTTAGTAGTGGTAGTTATTTTGGTTTCTGTATCTACAACTTTAGTAGGGCCTATAACCTTTTTAGGACTATTAGTAGTAAATCTCACCAAAGAATTTTTTAATACATATAAGCACAAATATCTTTTATTGGGATCAATGCTTATAAGTATAATTGCTCTAGTTGGTGGACAATTTATTGTGGAGAGAATTTTCACTTTAAAAACACCACTAAGTGTAATTATAAATTTTATTGGCGGCATTTATTTTATGTATCTTTTGTTAAAGGAGAATAAATGATGATAGAGGTAAAAAATGTATCAAAACAATATAATAATAAAAATGTTGTAGATAATATATCCTTAAAAATACCAAAAGGGAAAATAACATCTTTTATAGGACCTAATGGAGCAGGAAAGAGTACTTTATTGTCTATAATTAGCCGTCTTATTACCAAAGATGGTGGACAAGTATTTATTGAAGGTAAAGAAATAGGACAATGGGATAATGGTGAGCTTGCTAAAAAGATATCTATATTAAAACAATCTAATCATATAAATATAAGGCTGACTATTAAAGAGTTAGTGAGCTTTGGAAGATTTCCCTATTGTCAAGGAAATTTGTCTAAAGAAGATTGGAAGTATGTTGATGATGCAATTGAATATATGAAGCTCAAAGAAATAGAGAATAAATATCTTGATCAATTAAGTGGAGGGCAGAGACAAAGAGCTTATATAGCGATGGTTATTGCTCAAAATACAGAATACATTCTTTTGGATGAACCATTAAATAATTTGGACATGAAACACTCTGTGGAAATTATGAAAATTTTAAAGTCTTTAGTAAAAGACTTTGGAAAGACCATTATTTTAGTTATACATGATATTAATTTTGCATCTTGCTATTCAGATTATATAGTAGCGTTGAAAGATGGAAAAGTGATAAAAGAAGGGAAAACAGATTGTATCATTGACAAATTTATTTTAGAAGAAATTTATGAAATGAATTTTAAAATAGAAAATATACAGGATAATAAAATTTGTATTTATTTTTAACAAAAATAAATATTAAAATATAAAAATTATAGAACTCATAGAAAGTATTAAACAACAAAAAATTGACGAGGTGAAAGAATATGAATAAAAAAGTTACTATGATTGCAGGAATTTTAGTATTAGCTGTTATTGCTGCATTTGGTTTTTCAAAATTAAAAGGTACCGATTCTCCACAAGGTGGACAATTAAAAATTGCTCACGAATTAGGTGAAGCTGAAGTAAATAAAAATCCTAAAAAGGTAGTTGCTTTTGATTATGGTATAATAGATTCTCTTGATAAAATGGGAGTTGAGATAGAAGCTCTTCCAAAATCAAATCTTCCTGCAAGTCTTGAAAAATATAAAGATGAAAAATATTTAGATGCAGGAACTTTATTTGAACCAGATTTTGAGAAAATCAATGAAATTAAACCAGACGTAATATTTATATCTGGTAGACAATCAAAAGTATATGAGGAATTAAATAAAATTGCTCCAACAATATATCTTTCAATAGATGATAAAGATTATATGGGTTCATTTGCTAAAAATATGAATACATTAGGAGAAATTTTTAATAAAGAATCTTTTGTAGAAAAGGAACTTAAAAATATTAATAAAGCTGCAGAAGAGTTAAGTGAAAAAGCATCTAAAAGTGGAAAAAATGCTTTAGTAACTTTAGCTAATGATGGATCACTTAGTGCTTATGGTCCAGAATCAAGATTTGGTGTTATTCATAAAGGATTTGGATTTACACCTGTTGATGAGAATATTGACAATTCTAATCATGGACAAAAAATTTCATTTGAATATATAGTAGAAAAAGATCCAGACTATATATTTGTTGTAGACAGAGGTGCAATTGTAGGTGGTAAAACATCAGCAAATCAAGTATTTGAAAATGATTTAATCAAGAATACAAAAGCATATAAAGAAAAAAATATCATATACCTTGATCCACAAATTTGGTACATTTCTACAGGTGGATTTAATTCAACTATGAAAATGATTGAAGAAGTAGGATCAGCTATTAAATAATTACATTTTAAATTTCATAAATTATTTCTCCGTTAAATAAAAGAGGGGCTGTTTTAAATAAAATAGCTCCTCTTTTGTTTAATTTACAATTTTTTTACTAGCAACTTTACATTGCCAGTTTTTTCACCCCTGGGGAACAATAGCGAAGTCCGTTAGGATTCCCCTGGGGTGCAGTATAGTTTGGAGCTAGAACTAGTGACATTGTATCAATATCATGGAGATAAGCAATTTTCACCCCTGGGGAACAGCGCGAAGCCCTTTAGGGTTGCCCTGGGGTGCAGTATAGTTTGGAGCTAAAACCAGTGACATTATACCAATATTATGGAGATAAGAAACACAATTCAAATATTGTTTAACGCCGCAGATGTACCACCATACCTTACTGCACCCCAGGGGACTGTATAAAAAGCAGTTACAAATTTAAATTTTGCCGCTGTTTTTATTTTGGTTAAAATTTATGATTTTGTTACAGACCCCAGGGGTGGAAAGAAAATCTTAAGAAATCTCCACAATTATGAATTTTCCATTGTAGGGGAAAACAGTGTTCTCAAGTTTAAATTTTACCTACAATTTAATATTAGTGGAATAATACATGGTGAGCACTGTTTGCCGATACAGAGAATAAATTGCAAATTTCTCAATTGCCAAAGTTGTGAGTTAGTTAACTTTTATGATAAAATAGAAAAAATTATTTTAACAGGAGGAGAAGTTTTTGAGTAAATATATAGAACTTAAGGATGTGAGAAAAACTTATAGAACTGGGGAAGTAGAAATAAAAGCTGTAGATGGAGTTAATTTTACAATAGATAAAGGTGAATTTGTTGTAGTTGTAGGTCCAAGCGGTGCAGGAAAAAGTACTATACTTAATATACTAGGTGGAATGGATTCTCCTAGTGAAGGAAAAATAATAGTAGATGGTAATGAGATAAGCAAATATAATAGTAAACAATTAACTACATATAGAAGATATGACATAGGATTTGTATTTCAGTTTTATAATTTAGTACAAAATCTTAATGCTATTGAAAACATAGAGCTGGCAGCTCAAATATGTAAAAATCCCTTAGATC
This sequence comes from Clostridium faecium, assembly GCF_014836835.1. Classification (GTDB taxonomy): domain Bacteria; phylum Bacillota; class Clostridia; order Clostridiales; family Clostridiaceae; genus Clostridium_J; species Clostridium_J faecium. Next base: position 13,536 of record NZ_JACSQB010000098.1, read on the forward strand.
CAGAGGAAGTACTTAGAGAAGTTGGACTTGAAGATAGGAGAAAAAATTTTCCTTCTCAATTATCAGGAGGAGAACAACAAAGAGTTTCTATAGCAAGAGCAATTGCTAAAAATCCTAAAATATTATTATGTGATGAGCCTACTGGAGCATTAGATTATTCCACAGGAAAATCTATATTAAAATTATTACAGGATACTTGCAGAAAACAAAATATGACAGTAATAGTTATTACTCACAATTTAGCAATTGCACCTATGGCAGACAAGGTTATAAAAGTAAAAAATGGTAAGGTTGACAGCATATCCATTAATAAAAATCCAATGCCTGTAGAAAGGATTGAGTGGTAGTAATGAGAAATGCACTTACAAAAAACATACTAAGAGAAATAACAAGATCTAAATCACGATTTTTTTCTATATTAATTATTGTGGCAATAGGTGTGGCATTCTTTGCAGGAGTTAGGGCTACAAGTCCTGAGATGAAATTTATAGCAGATAAATATTTAGACGACAATAATACAGCAGATTTAACAATACAATCTTTAAATGGTTTTAAACAGTCAGACATAAATAAACTTAAGGAAATTTCAGGTGTATCTGAAGTTTATGGAGGATACAGTTTTGATGGATTAGCTATAAAGGATGATAGTGAAAATCCAATAAAAATACATTCTTTAAAAATAGGAGAAAAATCTGTTAATAATCCTGTATTAGTAGAAGGGGAACTTCCATCTAATGAGAATGAAGCTGTTACAGAAAAGACATATCTTGAAAAAGAAAATTTAAAAATTGGAGACTATATAAAAATTAAAACATCTAATGGTACTAAAACATTTAAAATAACAGGTGTAGTTAATAGTCCATTATACATAAATACATATCAGAGAGGAACAAATTCTTTGGGCAGTGGCTCTACAGAAGGATTTTTTCAAATAGGAGAAAAATCTGCAAGAGAATTAGCTCTTCCTAAAATTCCTGAAATTCCAGGTATTAAGGTGGAAAACATATACACCGAATTATCTATTATAGTTGATGGTGCTAAATCAAAAAATACTTTTTTAGATGAATATAAAGACTTAATTGATGAAGTAAAAGAAAAAATAGAAGCTGTAGATAAAAATTGGTATATTAAAACTAGATATGATAATGAAGGAATTAGAGGATTTCAAGATGATTCTGACAGAATAAAAGCTATAGGAACTGCATTTCCATTAATTTTCTTTTTGGTGGCTACCCTTATATGTCTTACATCTATGACTAGAATGGTTGAAGAACATAGAACTCAGATAGGCACCTTAAAGGCATTAGGATATAGTAAGCTTTCTATAATTTCACAATACTTTATTTATGCTTTCACAGCTAGTGTTATAGGAAGTATTATAGGAGTAGTTTCAGGATTTAAAATTTTCCCATTTCTTATTTTTAATGCCTATAGAATAATGTACACAATTCCTCCAGTTTCAGGTAATTTTCATATTGATTTAGCAATTACCTCAGCATTAGTTGCTGTTTTATGTACTACATTTGCAGCAGTAGCTTCTTCTATAAAAGAATTAATAGAAGTACCAGCAGCACTTATGAGACCTAAGGCCCCAAAGGCAGGAAAGAAAATATTTCTAGAAAGAATAGGATTTATTTGGAGGAGAATGTCTTTTACTAAAAAAGTCACTGCAAGAAATATATTTAGATATAAAAAAAGATTTTTTATGACAGTAATAGGAGTGGCTGGATGTACAGCTCTTCTTATTACAGGTTTTGGATTAAAAGATTCTATAATAGCAATAACGGAAAAACAATTTGGACAAATTTACACTTATGATTTAAAGGGGTATTTAAGAGAAAACATTTATGAAGGTAAAGAAGAATCATTTATAGATGAACTTAAAAATTATAATGAAATAGAAGATTCTATTTTGTCCTTTGAAAAAAATGCAAAAGTCAAAAATGACAAAGCTAGTTCTTCTGTTGAAGGATACATATTTGTTCCAAAAGATGTAGATAAACTTGGTGATTTTATTAGTTTAAAAAATGAAAATGGCAAAATAGATATTGATGATAATGCAGTTGTAGTTACTAAAAAGCTTTCTAAATTATTAGATATTAAAGAAGGAGATAACATCAAAATTTCATTAGGAGATAAAACTGTAAGTGCTAAAGTAAGTGAAATTACAGAACAGTATGTTACTCACTATGTATATATGTCTTCTAAATATTATGAGAAACTTTTTAAGGAAAAAGTTCATTATAATGCTTTTTCTTCTAAACTAGAGGATACAGATAAAGATAAGGAAGATGAATTATCCAAAGAGATGATGAAAAATCCTCAAATTGCTACTATTAGCTTTACAACTAATATAAGTGATAAATTTAAAAAGACTATGGATAGTGTAGATTCAGTTATATTAGTTTTAATAGCTTCAGCAGCAGCTCTTGCTTATGTTGTAATGTACAATTTGACAAATATAAACATAAGTGAAAGAATGAGAGAACTTGCCACTATAAAAGTGTTAGGATTTTATGATAAAGAAGTAGCAGAATATGTCTATAGAGAAAATATAATATTATCAGTAATAGGAACCTTAGTTGGATTAATATTAGGTGTATTTCTTCATAAATATGTAATTACAACAGCAGAAACAGATATGATGATGTTTTCAAGAGAAATTAAAGTTATGAGTTTTATATACTCGTCCATACTAACCATAGTATTTTCAAGTTTAGTAAATATAGTAATGTATAAAAAATTAAAGAAAATTGACATGGTAGAATCCTTAAAAAGTGCAGAATAATAATAGAAATTTACTAGCAACTTTACGTTGCTAGTTTTTTTCATTGTAGGGGAGAACAGTGTTCTCCAGTTTTTTATATTTCAGTATTAGTACAATAATACATGGCGAACACTGTTCGCCGCTACAGACAATAAATTGTGAATTGTGAATTAAATCACCCCTGGGGAACAGAGCGAAGCCCGTCAGGGTTGCCCTGGGGTGCAGTAAAGTTTGGAACCCCAATTAGTGAATTTATACCAATTAGTATGGAGATAAGCAATACAAATAAGTTGTAATTTCTCAGCCACCGCTGAGAAATATCTACAATTATGAAACCCTAATATTTTCAAATGTAAGGTATATTTGAAAGGTATTTAAATATACTTATAGAATTATCAAAGAAGAGAACTGAGATTAATATATAGGTTATTAAAACAAAGGAGATTTATATATGGAAAAAGAAGAATATGTAGAGGTAATAAAAGAATTAAGAGCTATGATTAAATCAGGAAAATACACAAAGTGTCCATGCCCCAAAGTTAAATGTGAGTGGCATGGAAATTGTTTTGAATGTGTAATGATACATAGGGTTAATCAAGATCATGTCCCAAATTGTATGCAACCGATGCTTAGAAATAAAATTAAAGAACTTGCTAAAGTAGCTGAAATGATTACTGAACCAAAACCACTAACTCCTGGAGAATACTGGGATTATGTAAATGAAGTTTGTCCTAAGGAAGATGGAGAATAACTATGAATTTTAAATTTAGTCCTATGAATAGTGAATATGCTAATGAGATTGCATATAATTGGAAGTATGATGGGATATTTTCATTTTATGATATGACCGCTGATGAAGAAGATTTAGAAGAGTTTCTCACTGAAGATAAATGGGGTAAAAACCAATTTGCCGTATTAAATGAAAAAAATCAATTAGTTGGATTTTACTCTTATTATTTTCAACATGATATCATATGGGTAGGTTTTGGGCTTAAACCTGAATTAACATCTAAAGGTCTTGGTGCTGATTTTGTAAATTCAGGTATTAACTTTGTAGTAGAGAAATCTGATTATAAGAAAGACTATGTAATGTTAGCAGTTGCTTCATTTAATGACCGTGCAATAAAATTATACGAAAAAATAGGATTTAAATATGTAGAGAAATATATTCAATATACAAATGGCGGTAATTTTGAATTTATTAGAATGAAAAAATATATAATTTAGATTATATAATGGGTTAAACTGCAGCCGTATAATCATAACAAGACCTTCAAGTAAAATTTAAACGGAAAAACTCACTAGCAACTTCATCAATGGAGAATGGAAGATTGACAATTAAGGTAAAAATTATTTTAGGTAAAATAATTTCTTAAAATAAATTTTCTAACTAGCAACTTTACGTTGCTAGTTTTTTTCACCCCTGGGGAATAGCACGAAGCCCGTCAGGGTTGCCCTGGGGTGCAGCATAGTTCGGAGCAAGAATCAGTGAGATTATATTAAATTTATGGAGATAGACAATGTTATTGAAATATTGTTTAATGCTCTAGATATTGTGTAATATTATACTGCACCCCAGGGGTCTAAAATAGAAAGCAGCTGCAGCTTTAAGCTTTGTGATTACTTTAATATTGTTTAAAATCTACAGTCTCGTTATAGACCCCAGGGGTGGAAGTAAATGCTGAGAAATGTCCACCATTGTCAATCGTCCATTCTCAATTGTTGAAAGGGTGCAGTATAGTTTAGAACAAAAAGCAGTGATATTATACTGAATTTATGAAGATAGACAATATTATTGAAAAAATTATTGCATTAATGGAGCATTATGGTAAAATATATTAGCACGAAATAATCAATTTAAAATACAAAACACAATTAAAGGATTGGAGGGATCAAAATGATTGAAATGAAAGGAATATCAAAAAGTTTCCGTGTTTCTAAACGAAAAGGAGGGTTAGGTAATGCTTTTAAGTCATTCTTTAAACGGGATTATGAGGTAGTAAATGCACTTGAGGACATATCATTTACTATAGATGAAGGGGAGATGGTAGGATACATAGGACCAAATGGTGCTGGGAAAAGTACTACCATTAAAATAATGAGTGGTATACTTCATCCTGATAGTGGAGAGTGTTATGTAAATGGAAAAATTCCGTGGAAAGATAGGATAAATTATGTAAGAGACATAGGAGTTGTATTCGGTCAGCGTTCTCAACTTTGGTGGGATGTTCCTGTTGAAGATTCTTTTCAGCTTTTAAAGGATATATATAAAATTCCTGATAAAAGCTTTAAAAATAATATGAATATGATTAGTGACCTGCTGGATATCGAAGATATTATTAAAGTACCAACAAGGCAATTAAGCCTTGGGCAGCGTATGAGATGTGAAATAGCAGCTTCATTACTACATAGTCCTAAGATATTATTTTTAGATGAACCTACTATAGGTCTTGATGCAGTATCCAAAATTGCAGTAAGAGATTTTATAAAAACCATCAATAGAGAAAATAAAACTACTATTATACTTACAACTCATGACACCCAAGATATAGATGTACTTACTAAACGAATAATTTTAATTGGTAAAGGAAAAGTTTTGCTTGATGGTGAGCTAGAGGATTTAAAGCAAAAATTTAACCAAAATAGAAAAATAACTTTAGATTATAATGGTGATATAAATGAATTAACAAAAGGATTAACCTTTGTAGAAAAATATTCTGGACATGCAGTTGTATCAGTTGATACGGAGATTATATCAATTTCATCTGCCATGTCTTATTTAGCTGAAAAGGTTGAATTAAATGACTTTAGTGTTAACTCAGCTACAGTAGATGATGTAGTAGTTGGTTTATACAAGGAGTATAAGATATGAAGGCATATTTATCATTTTTTAAAATTAGATTTATAAACGGACTTCAATATAGAGCAGCTGCATATGCAGGAATAGTTACTCAATTTGCTTGGGGATTTATGTATATAATGTTATATCAAACTTTTTATAATAGTAATCCTACCATGTCACCTATGGATTTCTCACAGCTTTCAAACTACATATGGCTTCAACAAGCATTTTTAGCACTTTTTATGACATGGTTTTTAGATAATGATATTTTTGATTTGATAGCAACAGGAAATGTTTCTTATGAATTATGTAGACCACTAGATATTTATAATCTATGGTTTGCTAAAAATTGTTCATTAAGACTTTCAAAAGCAGTCTTAAGATGTGGTCCAATATTGATTATTGCATTTCTTTTACCAGAACCATATAGATTTACTTTACCCAGCTCATATATGTCAGGCATTCTTTTTATTCTTTCTATGTTTTTAGCATTCATTGTAGTTGTAGCATATTGTATGTTAGTATATATACTTACTTTTTACACCATTTCTCCGATGGGAGTGAGAATGGCACTTGTTATGACTGCTGATTTTTTCTCTGGCGGACTTGTGCCTTTGCCGCTTTTACCAGATTGGTTAACTAAATATATAGACCTTACCCCTTTTGGATCTATGCAAAATGTTCCGTTCAGAATTTATAGTGGAAATGTTCCTTTAGAGAATATCTTTAGAACAATTGTATTGCAAGGAATTTGGGCTATACTTCTTATTATAGTCGGCAAGGTATTATTATCGAAAACATTAAAGCGTGTAGTGGTGCAAGGAGGTTAAGGTATGAAACTATATATTAAATATCTTTCTATTCATTTACGTTCAGCTATGCAATATAAAACTTCATTTATACTTACTACAATAGGACAAGTATTAACAACTCTTTTTTCCTTTTTTAGTATGTATTTTCTTTTTGACAGATTTGGGACCATTAAAAATTATACCTTTAATGAAGTACTGCTATGTTTTAGTACAATATATATGTCCTTTGCACTAGCAGAATGTTTTGGAAGAGGATTTGATAGATTTTCTGGAATGATATCCAACGGTGAATTTGACCGAATTATGGTAAGACCTCAAAATGAAATACTGCAAATAATAGGATCTAAGATAGAACTCACAAAGGTAGGAAGATTTGGACAAGCACTTACTATCTTTATTTATGCTATAGTTACCTGCGGAATTTCTTGGAATTTAGGAAAAGTAGTAACACTTTCTTTAATGATTGCAGGTGGTGTATGTTTATTTTTTTGTTTATTTATGATATATGCATCAATATGTTTTTTCACTTTAGAAGGATTAGAATTTATGAATATTTTCACTGATGGTGGAAGAGAACTTGCACAATATCCATTAGATATATATAAAGAATGGGTATTAAAATTTTTTACTTTTATTGTCCCACTGGCATTTGTCAATTACTATCCCTTTTTATTTCTTATAGATAAATATCAAGGATCTAAAATTTTTTATATGTTATCTCCAATAATTTCTTTCTTATTCATAATTCCAAGCTACATGCTTTGGCGTTTCGGCGTTAGACACTATAAATCCACAGGATCATAGTTGGGCAATTGAGAATTGACCTCCACCTCTGGGGAACAGTAGTGAAGCCCTTTAGGGTTCCCCTGAGGTGCAGCATAGTTCGGAACAAGAATCAGTGAGATTATACTAAATTTATGGAGATAGGCAATGTTATTGAAATATTGTTTAATGTTACAGATATTGTGCCATATCATACTGCACCCCAGGGGGCTAAAATGGAAAATAGCTGTAGCTTTAAGCTTTGTGATTACTTTAATTTTGTTTAAAATCTACAGTTTCGTTATGGATCCCAGGGGTGGAAGATAATTTTGTAGCGGCGAACAGTGTTCGCCACATTCCTCGCTGCAGAAAACCGTTTAACAGTGGATAATCAAAATAATTAATATTTCAGGTGCAAAACACAAAAAAAGAATATAAATTAAATAATAGCATTGATATTAGCACCATCAATGCTATTTTTATTGGTATTTATGTTCAATGTTATTTTAATTTTCCAGTAAGAATTTGATATTAATGCAGATAATAATACTAATATAAGTGAAAAGGGTGAGGTAATGAGAAAAGTTAATAAAATTATTATAATATTAATCATCTTAATATTAGGATTTCGATTTACATTCGTTTCTGCCAATACATTATATACATCAGATATACCGTATCAGCCACTAGAGCAATCAAGAGAAGAATTATATCAAGATATTTTTATATCATTGCTATTACCATATATTCAGAATGAAGTTGATAAATATTATTCAAAATATCTAACACAAACTCCAATAGTTGCACCATATACAGTAGACATATTGAATGTTGAAAGACCAAATGGATATCGGACATTCCTTTTTAAGTTAGAACTTCAAGTTAATTCTTATATAGGACCACATAACAGTGTGGGACTTGATCATATAACTGTTACAGTAGGAGGGGGCGATGATGTTAAAATTGAAAAATTTGAACATATAAAAAGTTATGCACTGCCTCCTAATTACGAGGATATAATTAAGAAAGGCTATAAAAATCCGATTCCTTAAATTGGTATTATTTTCAATTGTAAAATTTAATAATGCAGATGTAGAACTCTGCACCTAAGGGTGGAAGATAATTCTGTAGCGGCGAACAATGTTCGCCATTTTTTTATATATTTGTAAAAAAGGGATTTTTTAGTTTGCATTGAATATAGACACAAATAGACAAACTATGCTTATAAAATAATTTTAAATAAGGGGATAAAAATATGGGAAATTATTTAGTAGAAGGGGTTCCAACCATCGAGGAAGCAAAATTATTATTAGAAGAAGGGCAAAAATTGTTTCCAGGTCCTTGGATAGAACATTCAATTAATGCAGGCAAGGCAGCAGAATTAATAGCAAAAAACTGTAAGGATTTAAATCCAGATGTTGCATTAGTTTTAGGTATGTTACATGACATTGGAGATAGATATGGAAATACCTATATGAAACATACTTTACTTGGTTATAATTTTGCCATGGAAAAAGGATATCATAAAGTAGCAAGAATTTGTTTAACTCATTCATTTAACTGTAATGACATAAGAAGCAGCTTTGGTAGATGGGATTATTGTAGTGATGAAGAATATAATTTTATTAAGGATTATGTTGAAACTACAGAATATGATGATTATGATAAGCTGATACAACTATGTGATGCGCTAGCACTGCCAAGTGGATTTTGTTTAATGGAAAAGAGAATGGTTGATGTAGCATTAAGGCATGGCATACATGAACATATCATTGATAAATGGAAAGCAACCTTTGAAACTAAATTATACTTTGAAGAAAAAATGGGAAAATCATTATACAGCGTATTGCCAGGAGTTGTAGAGAATACTTTTGAATCAAATATTTATTAACAATGCAATTGCTAGTTTTTTCACCTCTGGGGAACAGTAGTGAAGCCCGTTAGGGTTCCCCTGAGGTGCAGTATAGTTCGGAACAAACTTATTGATCTTACACTAATATTGTGGAGATAAGCAATGTTATTGAAATATTGTTTAATGTTGCAGAGATTGTGCCGTATCATACTGCACCCCAGGGGTGGAAGCTAATGCTGAGAAATATCCACAATTGTGAATTGAATTAAGTTTTAATTGTTAAAGGGGTGCGAGTATATGAGAACATATGGAGTGCATTTTAATAGTACAAGTTTATTAGTAGAATTTGATTTTTGGAGGATATTAGTTTTAAATTTCTTAGAAGATGCAGATAGTATAAGAATAGATTGCTGGAATGGGGAAGAAGAAGTTATTAAGGAACTTTTACCTTTGAGTAAGGAAGTAGATAGGGATAGTTATAAAGATATGACTATTTTTACTTTTGACATTAATAAAAATGTGGTAAATGAAATAATTTATAATGGATTCAACAAAAATAAACAACTTAAATGGTTTTCTCTTTTTTTACAAAAAGAAGGAGAAATATTTTTTTCTTCAGAACATTATGGAACTGAGTTATCGATGGATAACATTACAAGGGAAGAAGTAAAGTGGGTTAAGTATGTGGTTCCAAAGAGTTTTTCTTTCCATTCATGGATTTCAAATAGAAAAGAGGTATAAAAAATGGCAAACGAGTATTCAAAATTATGGTTTGAATAAAATATAATGATGATGATAATCTTCATATCTACATGTCTACACTGAAGGAAATGAATGTAGTGAGATTACTGAATCTAAAATTAAAAAGCTATTTATATGCAATTGTTTTACACATTATGTAGGGGAAGAAAAAGAAGAAACCAAAAATAAATTTAAACGAGTTCATGAATGTAATTTGTATGAACTAGTACTTTAAAATTAATTAAAATAAGAACATAAATTATATGAAAAAATTAACATAAGGAATCCTTAGTAAAAACTAAAGATTTAATGATATAATCTATTTTAGATTAACAAGAGATGAGTAGGTGAGATGAATGAAAAATACATATTTACCAATTAGTAAAGAAGATATGAAAAGCAGAGGATGGGAAGAATTAGATTTTGTTTTAGTTACAGGAGATGCATATATAGATCACCATAGTTTTGGAACTGCAATCATTTCTAGAGTTTTAGAAAATGCAGGCTATAAAGTAGGGATAATAGCTCAACCAGATTGGAAAAGTGTTGATGATTTCAAAAAGTTAGGTAGACCTAGATTAGGTTTTTTAGTAAATGCAGGTAATATGGATTCTATGGTTAATCACTACACTGTAAGTAAAAAACTAAGAGATAAAGATTTTTATTCTCCTGGTGGAAAGATGGGATTAAGGCCAGATAGAGCAACAATTGTTTATTGTAATAAAATTAGAGAAGCATATAAAAATGTCACTATTGTAATTGGTGGTGTAGAAGCAAGTCTTAGAAGATTTGCTCATTATGATTATTGGAGTGATAAAGTAAGAAAGTCTATGCTCATTGATAGTGGGGCAGACCTTTTGGTATACGGAATGGGTGAAAAGCAAATTGTTGAAATTGCCAACAATTTAAATGATGGTTTAGAGGCTAAGTATATCACTCATGTGCCAGGTACTTGTTATGTAGTAGAAGATTTAGAAAATATAAATGATTATATTGAAATACCCTCATATAAAGAAGTTTGTGCAGACAAGGAAAAACATGCGGAGGCTTTTAAGGTACAATATGAGGAGCAAGATCCAATTAGAGGAAAGGCTATAGTACAAAAGCATGCAAACAAATATTTGGTGCAAAATAAACCAGAGATTATATTAACTAGAGAAGAGTTAGATAAAGTTTATTCTCTTCCTTATGAAAAAAATTATCACCCAATTTATGAAGAACAAGGTGGAATAGCTGCTATAGATGAAGTTAAATTCAGTATAGTTAGCTCAAGAGGATGTTATGGGAACTGTTCTTTTTGTGCCATAACTTTTCATCAAGGGAGAATTGTGCAAAGCAGAAGTGAAGATTCAATATTAGAAGAGGCGAAGGAAATTACAAATCTTGAAGACTTTAAAGGATATATTCATGATGTTGGAGGACCAACTGCAAACTTTAGAGGTCCTGCTTGTAAAAAGCAATTAAAGTTTGGAGCTTGTAAAGATAAACAGTGCTTATATCCTAACCCATGCAAAAACATGGATGTGGATCATAGCGAGTATTTACAATTACTTAGAAAGGTAAGAAGTTTACCTAAGATTAAAAAGGTATTTGTACGTTCAGGATTAAGATATGATTACATAATGGCAGATAAAAATGATAAGTTTTTTAAAGAACTTATAGAGCATCATGTTAGCGGCCAATTAAAAGTTGCTCCAGAACATGTATCAGCTAATGTTCTAAAATATATGGGAAAGCCAGCTGGAAAAACCTATGATAAATTTAGAGAGAAGTTCTTTAAAATAAATGAAAAGTTAGGTAAAAAGCAATACATAATACCATATTTAATGTCAAGTCATCCAGGAAGTACCTTAGATTCAGCAATAGAATTAGCTGAGTATTTAAGAGATATCAATTATCAACCAGAGCAGGTTCAAGATTTTTATCCAACTCCTGGAACATTATCAACAGTTATGTTTTACACAGGATTCGACCCATTAACTATGGAAGAAGTTTATGTTCCTAAAACTAGGCATGAAAAGGCTATGCAAAGAGCATTACTACAATTTAGAAATCCTAAGCATTATAACTTAGTACATGAAGCATTAACTGAAGCAGGGAGAACAGACTTAATTGGATATGGACCAAAATGTTTAATTAGGCCTAAAGGAAATAAAAATAACAAAGAACATAATAAAAACAAAAAAGCAAGTACATATAAATCTAAGGCTAAAAATAAGCCTAGCACAAAGGAAAATAATCGCAAAGAAAGCAAAGGAAGATTAAAACAGAGTAAACCCAAAGATAGAGTTAAAGGTAACAATAAAAATAGTGGAAAAAATAGAAGACGACAATAGACATGGGTTTTAATTAGCGTGACAGTAGTCACGCTTTTTTCCACCCCTGGGGAACAATAGCGAAGCCCGTTAGGGTTGCCCTGGGGTGCAGTATAGTTCGGAGCTAAAGCTAGTGAGTTTACACTAATATTATGGAGATAATCAATATATTCTAAATATTGTTCAATACCGCAGATATTGTACCGCATCCCACTGCACCCCAGGGGTCTATATAAAAAAGTAGTTGCAGATTTAAATATTGTGAATGCTTTTATTTTGTTTAAAACTTATGACTTTGTTATAGACCCCAGGGGTGGAAAAAAATGTGGAGAAATCTCCACAATTATGAATTTCCCATTGCATTGTAGGGGAGAGCAGTATAAAAATGCTGAAAATTTTAATTTAAGAACTAAGCTTCATAGTTATAATACTAATAAAACAGATTGGAATAACTGGTGTTTTAATCAAATGAGTTTTCCAAGTAAAGCACGAATATTAGAATTAGGTTGCGGCACTGGGGAACTTTGGATTAAGAACAAAGAGAGTGTAAATAGTGAATGGAATATTACTTTATCTGATTTTTCTGCTTCTATGCTCCAAAATGCAAAAGAAAAATTAGATCAAATAGGACAAAATTATATATATAAGGAGATTGATGCACAAAATATTCCCTATGAAGATGAAAGCTTTGATGTAGTAATTGCAAGACATATGCTCTACCTTGTTCCAGATATAGAAAAAGCCTTATCAGAAATAAAAAGAGTTCTTGTTAAAGGTGGGATATTTTATGTTACCGCCAATTCTTGTGAAACTATAAATGAGCTAAATAACCTTATAGAAAAATTTGATTTTACTTTAGGACTCCATAATAATGGAATGTGTTACAGATTTCAACTTGAGAATGGACAAGCATTGTTAGAAAAATATTTTAGTGAGGTTAATATTGAAGTTTTAGAAGGAAAGATTGTTACATCTGATGTTGATGCTATTGTTTCCTATAAAGCTTCTAGTATAAAAGGAACCTCTGTACTTGTAGGAAAAAAGAAAGATGATTTTAGAAAATATATAGATGATTATATTAAGAAAAATGGAGATATATCAATAACTACAAAAGCCTGTATATTTGAAGCAAAGAAATAGATAAGGGACGGTTCATTCTTTTTCAGCAATTAAAAAGCAATGAGCCGTCCCTAGAGTATTAATAAAGGAGATTTTTAGGGGTATAAAAGTAGCTTTATCAAATAAAGAAATTTTAATATAATTAAAAATCTTTATTCATTATATTTATACGATTTATCTGAGAATTATGGGAATCTATCTAAAAAAAAATGAACCGTCCCCAATAAAATAAAAAAATTCCTCTAGGCGAGGAATTTTTAATAAGCTAGTATTTAATTATTGTTGTTTAATAGTTAAATATATATGGTAATATAGCTATATATGTTTAGAATTCTCCCATAAGTTTCCATACATACTTCATTGATGGAGATAATCTAGAGTGATCTACGATACATTCATAAATTTTACCTTCATGTGTAACTCTATCACCAACATAATACTTACTATTTCTTTTCCATTCAGGCAATTTATTTTCACCTATAAGTTTCCATACATACTTTGTTGATGGAGATAATCTAGAATGGTCTACGATACATTCATAAATTTTACCTTCATGTGTAACTTTATCTCCTACATAATATCTAGTATTTTTTGTCCACTCAGGTATAGCAGTTTTATTTTTTTCTAATGAATTAACGGCCACATTACTTTGTGATTTGTTAGTAAGTGTTTTGGTGTTCTCTTGTATAGATGCATTTGCAGTTACATTAATATTAGCTGCTAAAAGCAATGCCATAATTGTTACTAATGAATAAGTTCTTTTTGATTTCATAAAGATTCCCCCTAATTATAGAAATTTATAATTTTAGAAGCCGGTTGCATCAGTAACTTCATATGCTCTAGATGCCCATATACAGAACACACTTCACAGTTTCTTCTAAATTTAACCAAAACAATAATATCATTTCCAAATTGTATTGTCAATATAAAACCATAAAAGGAATATTTATGAAAACCATAAAACAAAGTATTTTCAATACAATTTTTTTCAGTAATGATTAAAAAATAATTAGTTGTTATGATTATTTACTTTTATATAGAGAAAGGGGATTAATGTTTTTGATAGAATATATTTACAATACATTTTCACATATGGCTTTTACCTAGATATGAATGGATGAATGATAAATTTGAAAATTCATTATCTATTATTAGAGATATAATGAATTATGCAAGAAATAATAATAAAACAGAAAAAAATATTTCAGAAATTTTAGAAACAGTAGATTTAATAAAAGGTTCTTTAAAATGCTTAAAGCAATATAATAAGTAACACTGAAATATGAGGAGGATAAATAATGAACAGTAAAATTAAATTAAGTAAAGAAAAAAGAGAAGACATGATATCTAAAATTAAAAATTATTTTTTAGAAGAAAGAGAAGAAGAATTAGGAGATTTAGCTTGTGGAATGATTTTAGATTTTATCATAGAGGAACTATCAAGTGAATTTTATAACCAAGGGGTTTATGATTCATATAAATTTATGAATGACAGAATAGAAGACTTATTAGAGATACAAATATATTAAATGAATTTTAATGAGGAGGACTATTGTGAAAAAGCATTAAAGAATCAACTGATTAAGCTTATGAACATATGTAGGAAATATTAATATTATGTGTATTACTAAAATAAAGACAGGAATTCCTGCCTTTATTTTAGCTCTAAGTAAAATAATCTTTTGTTAATTTTTAAGCATAATAAATATTAACCCATAGTTAATTCTGATTTTACTGTGTTTATTTCTTCTTGTTTTGCTGGTTGAGCAGGTTTATAATATCCTTTTTCTTTAGCTGCTTGATAAATTTTATATTGACGAGCTTCATCACTGTCTCTCATTTGTTGAAGTGTCTGTCTTAATTGTTGATTGTCTGTTTGTGCTATCATGTTAGCATAGCCAGTTAAACTGCTATTAATCATACTTAAATAGTCATTCATTATATCTTTTTCTTGCATTTTTATACCCTCCTATCCTAAGAATCCCATTAATTTTTGTTTAGCAGCTCTTGCTTCTTGAGCATCAGTTTTTAGCATTTGGCTTAATTGCGGATCAGTACATTGATTAGCAAAATCATCAAGTTTATTAGCTATTGTTCCATGAGCGCCAATAAGATGACGAAGATTTTGTAGCTCCATTTGGTTTAAGTTTTGCATAAAATCACTCCTAACTTTTTATTTCAATCTTAGTATTACACATAGAGTCTATTTTATTCTTATAATTTAATTGTTAATTACAATGTTGGAAGAAGTATTGGAAGGAAATGTTGTCATGATGGTTGAATATTTTTTTAGACTGTTTAGTTTACAATAAGAACTTTAAAGCAATAGTAGAACAAAAGTTTAGTGAAAAAAAATTAACTAAAAATGTACAAATTCAAGGTCAGCTTACATTAGAAAAAATAGATAATAAATTAGTGATTTCACAAATAAATAAAATCGATGATGATGGATTATATAAAGGTTTGGAAGAAACTAAATAGAAATGTTAACTTATTAAAAAGGAATGAATTTTAAAATCTCATTCCTTTTTAATATAATTTATGATAATATAATTTCTTTTTCAAGAGTAGACATAAGTTCACTAACGGAAATTATTTTATCTACTTTATATGCATTTTCACCAGCAAAAATTAATGCATTTTCCATATTTCCTCTTGCTGCATTTATTAGGGCCGAAGTTATACAGTAGGGAGTTTCTTTAGGATTACATGGAATTAAGCAATTATAACATTTATTAATCTTTTGTTGTTCACTTTCCACTATTTTAGTGAAATTATTTAATATAGCACGTCCAGGCATTCCTACAGGACTTTTAACAAGAGAAATATTTTCTTTACTACTATTTATATAGGCTTTTTTAAAATTTATATCTGCATCACACTCTTCTGTAGCTACAAATCTAGTACCCATTTGTACTCCTTGAGCACCCAATTTTAAAAATTTTGCAATATCAAATCCATCATAAATTCCACCAGCGGCAATTATAGGAATGTTTTTATTATATTTTTCTTCATAAGGTTTAACTGCTTCAATTATTTGTGGAACTACAGCTTCTAAACTACATTCTTCTTTGTCTATGTCTTCCTTGTGAAATCCTAAATGTCCTCCTGCTTTAGGACCTTCTACTACAATCATATCAGGAGCTACATTATGTTTTTTATCCCAAATTTTCAATATGACAGAAGCTGCTTTTAATGAAGATACAATAGGTGCAATTTTTGTTTTATATCCTTTAACTATTTTAGGTAGAGCAGTAGGAAGTCCAGCACCTGAAATTATTAAATCTACGCCACTTTTTATAGCTTCTAAGGCATATTCTTCATAATTTTTCATCGCCACCATTAAGTTAACTCCTATTATTCCATTTGGAGCTTTTTCTTTAGCAAGTTTTATATGTTTTTTTAATGCTTTTAAATTTGCTTCAAAAGTATTAGTTTCAAAATCATCCTCATCATATCCTATTTGTGCTGCAGAAATAATTCCAATACCTCCACAATTTGCAACAGCAGAAGCTAAGTTAGAAAGGGATATACCTACACCCATTCCACCTTGAATTATTGGTAATCTTGCTTCTAAATTTCCTATTTTCAATGGCTTTATATCCATTTACAATTCATCTCCTTTATTTTGATTATAAAACATTTTGATAATCAAACTAATTTGTAATAATTATAATGTATTATTTAAATATCATCAACTTATAATTTTTAGTAAAATTAAATAGTTATATTTAAAAATATGCTTAAATTAAATAGTATAAAATTTTTCTAAATCATATATTTAAATATAGAAATGATTAGGAGGATATTTGTGGTTTTAAAGATTTTAAGTATATTGTTTGGAGTCATCATTATATTATTTGGAGTTTTTATAAGTATAAAAAATTTTATTATTAAAGAAAGAATAATTAAAAGTTCAGCATTTCTTTATATATTTTTTATTGAATTAATATTAAAGACTATGTGGCAAAAAGAAGGATTTACTTTTATAACAGCTATTTGCATATCAGCTATTTTAGTAATATTTATATTTTATGCAAAAGTTTATAGAGTTTATGGTATAACTGGGGAAGAAACAATTGAAATATTGGCAGATTTTTCTGCACAAAGAAGCATTCCTTGGAATTATGAAGAAGATACTTTTATGATAGCTCATAGAAAAAGACGAGTAGATATAAAGTTAAAGGAAGTATCAAAAAGGACCTCAATTTATTTATCCCAGCTTGAAAATGCTAAGCTTTGTAATGAAATGCTAAATGAAATAAAAAAATATATAAAGGAAAAGAAGGAATATAAATTTTCTTATGAAATAATTATATATGTAGGTTTAGGAATTATTCTTATATTTTTAGGAATAAAATTGTAAAATTAAATAAAAACTTAAATATAAATAAAAGATAATATAAAATCGAAATATATAGTATAGCCTTATGAGGTTATACTATTTTTCGCTTTGAATTTAGTTTATATTATAAATTGAACAAGTTACAACTTGTTAGTTTTATATTATAATTGGTAGTGTGTAGAAACTTAAAATTAGTGACCTATTATTATGGAGGGGTTATTTATGATAAAATATGACCTTGTAATTATTGGTGGAGGACCAAGTGGTATGATGGCAGCAATTGCTGCAAGAGATAATGGAGTTAAAAATATTTTAATTATAGATAGGGAGATAGAACTTGGAGGAATGCTGATAAATTGCATTCATAGTGGATTTAAAAGTAAGTATAGAGATGGAGATTTAACAGCACCAGAGTATATTCAAAGTTTAATTGATAAGTTGATAGAATATAAGATAGAATATAAAACATCAACAGATGTTTTGAGTTTACATAAAAACAAAACCTTGGTAGCAGTAAATGAAGAAGGCGTTTTGGAAATTTCTGCGAAGGCAATAATTTTAGCTACAGGATGCAGAGAAAGGCCTTTAGGATATAAAAACATATTAAGTCATAGATGTTCAGGTATAATTACATCTTTATCAACATTAAAATTAATTAATAGAATGGGAATAATGCCTGGTAAAGAGGTGCTTGTATTAGGCTCAGGAGACCCTGCCTTATTTGCAGCAAGAAGCTTAATATTAGAAGGAGCAAATGTTAAAGGAATAATCGAAACTACAGATGGTTTAAGTGCAATTAATGAAGAGGTTAAAAAATTTATTCAGGATTTTAATATACCTATTATGTTAAAGTCTAGAGTTACTAATGTTTTTGGTAAAGCAAGAGTTGAAGGAGTCAATGTAGCGCTTTTAGATGAGAATAATAAAGTTATTAAAAACAGTAAAACTTATATGAGTTGTGATACTTTAATTTTATCTATTTATCTTCAACCAGAAAATACTCTAGCATTAAAAGCTGGTATAGAAGTAGATTTGGAAAGTTCAAAAGTGGTTTTAAAAGACAATATGGAAACTTCAATAGAAGGAATATTTGCCTGTGGCACTGTAGTTAATGGATATGGACAAATAAATAAAATAGAATCAGAAAGCGAACTAGTAGGGAAATGCGTAGCAAAATACTTAGGCAATTGAGAATTGATGATTAATAAGGGATGATTGTGAAAAATTATTAGCGGAATCTAAAAAATTTAAAATTCATTTATTTTGAAGCAACACAGTCACATTTGTTGTAGCGGCGAACAGTGTTCGCCACATGGCTAGCAATTTCATTGTTAGTGAAAAAATCCATTCAAAGAAATTATTTTGTTAAAAAATAATTTCCACATCAATTGTGAATTGTCAATTATCCATTTTCAATTGCATTAGTGTGGTATAATATATTAAATAAAATTTCTAAAGGATCATGACCATGGACAATAAAACTAATATTATAAATTTTTGTAAAGACTTAGGACTCACAACTATAGGATTTACAAAGTGCAGAATTTTTTCTGAACTAAAAAATTATTATTCTTATAGAAAAGAAAAAGGACTTCAAGTAGAGTTTGAAGAAGATGATATAGAAAAGAGAATAAACCCATTTTTATTAATGGAAAATGGAAAAACTATAATATCAATAGCCTTTCCATATTTACATGATGAAAATAGAAATGCTAAGTATTTTTCAAAATATACCTTAGGAGAAGACTATCATATAGTGGTAAAAAGATATCTAGAAAAAATATGTGGGTATATTGAAAGTTTAGGTGGAAAAGCTATAGGATTTGTGGATAACAATCCGCTACCTGAGAGATATATTGCTTATCTTTGTGGCATTGGTTTTGTAGGAAAAAATAATACATTTATTACTAAAGATTATGGTTCTTATATTTTTTTAGGTGAGATAATAACAGATTTATCATTAGAAATTGATAATCCTATGAAAGAAAATTGTGGTCAATGCGAACTATGTTTAAACGCATGTCCTACTAATACTCTTAAAGAGCAAGTAAAGGATAATGATTTTAATGAATGTTTATCCTATATCACACAAAAAAAACATATAGATGAACAGTGGTTTAATAAGTTCAAAGGAAAGGTCTTTGGGTGTGATATTTGTCAGGATTTATGTCCTTATAATAAAGCTGTTAAACTTTCTAATATAGAAGAATTTAAAGCTTTTAATTTTATGAAAGATGACGAGCTTATAGATATAATTACTATGAGTAATGGTAATTTTAAAGATAAGTATCAAAAGTGCAGCTGCGGATGGAGAGGCAAAAATATTTTAATAAGGAACGGGCTTATTAATTATTATAATAAAAATCATGAAGATAAGGATAATATAATTAAAAATATAAAATCTCCATATATAAAAGAATATTATGATAAACTTTTTAAAAAGAAAAATTAAATTATTATACAATTTTAAATTATAGAGGTGAAATAATAATGGATTTAGCTGCTAAATTTCGTTTGATAGAAAAGCTTCCTAAAAGCTTGGGAGATAAATTAATAAAAACAGCTATTTATAAATATTATAAAAAATATGCAAATGTTAAAGTTACAGGATACGAGAATATAGAAAAATTAGAGGGACCAATTATATTTATAGCAAATCATTTAAGTAATGCAGATGGAGTAGTGTTAAATATTATTCTTAAAGATAAGAAACCAATATTTGTAGCTGGAGAGAAGTTAAGTGGAAATTCCTTTACTAAAATGGGGATAAGAGTTATTGAAACTATAACTATAAAACCAAATTCTGCAGACAAAGAAGCTATTGCAAAAACCATAAAAAGTTTAAAAGAAGGCAGAAATATAGTTATTTTCCCAGAAGGGACAAGAAGTAGAACTGCCAGTATGATAGAAGCCAAAAAAGGACTTCTTTTAATTGCTAAAATGTCTAAAGCAACAATAGTACCAATTGGATTATGCGGTACAGAAAACTTTATGCCAATAAATGATAGTGATATGGGAAAAGAAACTTTTAAAGAAGCAGATATATCTATCAACATAGGTTCTCCAGTAGAAATACCACAAAAACAAAAAGATGAGGAGAAAAGTGCTTACAGCGATAGAGCATTAAGAGAACTTATGCTTTCTATTGCAAGATTGATTCCAGAAAAGTATAGAGGAGTGTATTCTCTAGAAGAAAATAATGAAAATTAAATAACTATATTTTAAAAATCTATATCTGATGAGGATATAGATTTTTTTATGCTTAATTTTATTTGTAAAAGAACTTTTTGAGTAATTTATTTATAAATACGCATACTAATATTTACATTTAATAAAACAAAATTATTATTTAAATTGACTAATAATACCTAAGAGATTAATTCATAATATTTTTCATTACACATATAGAGACTGTTTATCAAAAGCAAAGCTAAAAAGGAGGAACTATTTTATGAGTGAAGAAAAGAAGAAGTTATCTCATACTGCCTATGGTGAATGTAAAGGTGAGGAGTATGTCCCATTTGTGCCAACTTCTGTAGCAATGCCAGAAACTACAGGATATTCAATTATTTTAGGAATTATATTAGCTTGTCTTTTTGCAGCAGCTAATACATATCTTGGATTAAAAGTTGGTATGACAATATCAGCAGGCATACCAGGAGCAATAATAGCTACAGGGGTATTAAAGGGAATGTTTAGAAGAAATAATATTTTAGAGGCTAATATGGTAGCATCATTAGCTGCTATGGGAGAATCTCTTGCTGGTGGTGTTATTTTTATTTTGCCAGCATTAATTTTATGGGGATTAAATTTAAGTATAATTACCGTTGTCATTGTTACTATTATTGGAGGACTTATGGGTGTGTTTTTTATTACACCACTTAGAAGATATTTAATTGTTGAAGAACATGGAAATTTGATTTACCCAGAAGGTATGGCTGCTGCTGAAGTTCTTGTAACTGGTAGTGAGGGTGGTCAAGGATTTACAACTGTTATGACTGGTCTTGGTGTAGGAGCAGGATATAAACTTTTTTCAGGTGGATTTGCACTTTGGGGAGAGCAAGCTAACTACATAATTAGAAATTATCAAGGTACGATGATGGGATTTGATACACTGGCATCACTTCTTGGTGTTGGATTTATTGTTGGTACTAGAGCTTCACTTTTAATGTTTGGAGGTTCAGTAATAGCTTGGTTTGCACTTATACCATTAATTAAATTTTTAGGAGCAGGATTAACAAGTCCACTGTTCCCAGCAACTAAGATTATAGCTGATATGGATGCTATGGAAATATGGTCTAGTTACATAAAATATATAGGTGCTGGAGCTGTTGCTATGGGAGGATTTATATCCCTTGCTAAATCTATCCCAACTATAGTGACAAGTTTTAAACAAGCTATGAGTGGAATAGGTACTTCAAGCAATGAAAAAATAAGTAGAATTGATTTAGAAGCACCTCTAACTTGGGTTATTTTAGCTGCTGCTTTTGGATTTGCACTAACGTGGTTATTACCAATGATAAGTGGAGGATTTTTAGGTGGAATTATGGCAGTTGTATTTAGTTTCTTTTTTGCTGTTGTTTCAGCTAGAATGGTTGGTATTATTGGAGCATCAAACAATCCAGTTTCAGGTATGACTATAGCTACGATGTTATTTGTAACTACTATAATTAAACTTACTGGAGGCATATCACAAGCATATATGACTAAATGTATACTAATAGGTGGAGTTGTTTGTGTTGCAATAGCAGTAGCCGGTGGTGTAGCTCAAAGTTTAAAAACTACCTTTATTATTGGCGGCACTCCAAAAAAAGTTCAAATAGGAATGTTTATTGCTCTTGCAATTGCTGGCATATTTGCAGCACTTGTAATTAATATGTTAAATAAAGCCTATGGAATAGGAACAGAAGCAGTAGCTGCACCTCAAGCTACACTTATGAAGATGATTGTTGAAGGTATAATGACTGCTAGACTTCCTTGGACATTGATATTAGTAGGAGCAGCTATTGCATTATTTTGTGAAATGGCTAGTGTATCAATATTGCCTGTTGCTTTAGGAATATATCTTCCAATAACTTTAAATGCTGCTATTTTAGTTGGTGGCATAATAAGAGAAATAGTTGAAAGAAGGTTTACTAAAGATAAGGAAAGAAAATCAGAAGCAGTAGAAAGAGGAACCCTTCTTGCATCAGGTTTAGTTGCTGGAGATGCGTTAATGGGAATAATTGTAGCGGCATTTGCAGCAGCTGAAATAGATATAGCTTTTGGAACAAGAGTTATACCAAGATTAACTCAAAGCAACGGCTTTGCATTTGTGATGTTCCTGCTGCTTGGAATATGGATATACAAATTTTCATGCAGAAGAGAGCAAAATATTAAGTAAAATTATTATATCCGTTTTATTTACAGACAAATATATCTGTGAGTAAACGGATTATTCTGTTTTTTTATTGAAAATAGTAAAAATATTTAAGAAGTTTATTAATTAATTGAGGAAGGAAATTTAAATGATAAATAAAAATGAAACAATATATACAAAGTATAACTTTGCTTTATTTAAACCAGAGATTAAACATGATGATTGGAAAGAAGAAGAAGGAAAAGTTGTTTTGCATCTAAAGGTAAAGGATCCAATAAAAAAATTTTTAGCTTGGATGATTAAAAAAACCCCTGTGACTAACTTAGAGTTAGATGAAAGATGCTCTACAGCGTGGAAAAGCATTGATGGTGAAAGAACAGTTTATGACATTGCAAAGATTATGGCAGCAACTTATAAAGGAGATATTAACGAAGAATTATATAGATTGGTAACTTATTTAAAATATCTATCCAAAAGAGGATGGATTAGATTTAAAGAATGTTATATAGAAACATATATTAATTGAAGAAGTTGTGAACTAAATAAGGTAAATTCTATTTAAAGAATATTGCAAATAGTGTTAATTAACTAATAAAAAAGGATTTTACTTAATAAATGAAGAATAATATGTTAATATGAAGTAAATAAATTAAAAGTTTACGGAGGTGCAGTAAATGGGAAGTAAATCATTAGAACAATTTTTAAAAGTTAATTTACAAGACCTTAGAAGCAAAGGTTTATATAATGAGATTAATGTTATAAATGGAGCAAATGGTCCAATTATAAATATTGATGGGAAAGAGCTTATAAATCTTTCATCAAATAACTATCTAGGACTTGCCACTCACCAAAGAATGATTGAAGCTACAATAGAAGCTACTAAAAAATATGGAGCAGGTGCAGGTGCAGTTAGAACAATCAACGGCACATTAGATATACACACAGAACTAGAAAAAAGATTAGCAGAATTTAAACATACAGAAGCTGCAATAGCATTCCAATCTGGATTTAACTGTAATATGGCTGCAATTTCAGCTGTAATGGGTAAAAAGGATGCTATACTTTCAGATGCATTAAATCACGCATCAATTATAGATGGATGCAGATTATCAGGAGCAAAAATTATAAGAGTTGAACACTCTGACATGGATGATTTAAGAGCAAAAGCTAAAGAAGCTAAAGAATCAGGATTATATGAAAAAATAATGGTTATAACTGATGGTGTATTCTCCATGGATGGTGATATAGCAAAACTTCCTGAGATAGTAGAAATAGCTGAAGAATTTGACTTAATTACATACGTTGACGACGCACATGGTTCAGGAGTTTTAGGAAATGGAGCAGGAACTGTTAAACATTTTGGATTATCAGATAAAATAGATTTCCAAATAGGTACATTATCTAAAGCTATTGGTGTAGTTGGAGGATATGTTGCTGGTTCTAAGGATTTAATTGATTGGTTAAAAGTTAGAGGTAGACCATTCCTATTCTCAACTGCACTAACACCAGGAGCAGCAGGTGCTTGTATAGAAGCTATAAAAATATTAACTGAAAGCACAGAACTTCATGATAAATTATGGGAAAATGGAAATTATTTAAAGAAAGGTCTAAAAGAATTAGGCTTTGATATAGGAAATAGTGAAACTCCAATTACTCCATGTATAATAGGAGAAGCTGATAAAGCACAAGAGTTTAGTAAAAGATTATATGAAGAAGGAGTATATGCAAAATCTATTGTATTCCCAACAGTTCCAATGGGCACAGCAAGGGTAAGAAATATGCCTTCAGCAGCTCATACTAAAGAAATGCTGGATAATGCTATTAAAGTATATGAAAAAGTTGGTAAAGAAATGGGAATAATTTAAAAGATAAGCTTGGAGGTATAACTGTATGAAAAAGATATTAGTTACCGGTAGTCTAGGACAAATTGGTACGGAATTAGTAACAAAATTAAGAGAAGTTTATGGACGTGATAACGTCGTTGCTACAGATATAAGAAAGCCAGAAGGAAATCCAATAGTTGAAGGTGGAATATTTGAAGTACTAGATGTTACTGACAGAAATTCAATGCTTGAAATAGCTAAAAAATATGAAGTTGATTCAATAATACATTTAGCTGCATTACTTTCAGCAGTAGCGGAAGCAAAACCTCAATTAGCTTGGGATATAAACATGGGCGGACTTGTTAATGCACTAGAAGTTGCTAGAGAATTAAAATGTCAATTTTTCACACCAAGTTCAATAGGAGCTTTTGGGCCAGATACTCCAAAAGCTAATACTCCACAAGATACAATTCAAAGACCTAAAACTATGTATGGTGTAACTAAAGTTTCAGGAGAATTATTATGTGATTATTACTATACTAAATTTGGAGTAGATACAAGAGGGGTTAGATTCCCAGGTCTTATATCTTATGTAGCGCCTCCAGGTGGTGGCACAACAGATTATGCTGTTGATATTTATTATGAGGCATTAAAAAATGGAAAATATACTTCATACATTGATAAAGGAACCTATATGGATATGATGTATATGCCAGATGCTATAAATGCTATAATAACACTAATGGAAGCGGATCCATCAAAATTAAAGCACAGAAATGCTTTCAATATAACAGCAATGAGCTTTGAACCAGAACAAATTGCAGCTGCAATTAAAAAATATATACCAGAATTTGAAATAAGCTATGAACCAGATCCAGTGAGACAAGGAATAGCAAACACTTGGCCAGATTCAATCGACGCAACAGCAGCTAAAGAAGAATGGGGATTCAAAGCTGAATACGACTTAGATAAAATGACAGCTGACATGCTTCAAAAACTAAAAGAAAAAGGTATAGGAAATAAATAATAACATAAGAAACTAGCAACTTTCGTTGCTAGTTTTTTGTTTCTGCCCCTGGGTAACTTAATTAATTGTGGCGAACACTGTTCGCCGCTACGGGATCGATTTTAAATTTGTTAGTGACAATTGAGAAATATCAAATATTTGAGTAATATATTGTAAATTATGTTAAAATGAATATAATTACAAAATTAAGGGGGAACTATTGTAAAAGGTAATGGGGATTTAATGCTCAAATTTATTAAAATAGAGAACATTTATATTAACAAAAATATAGGAAATAAAGGGGAAAAAAATGAGTAACATTAATTATATTAACGGAAACATAGAACTTTTAGATTCAGTAAAGCCATTATGGGAGAAATTAAATAATCATCACAAAGAAAATTCTACTAATTTTTCTCACAACTATGAAATGTTTACTTTCGACTTTAGGAAGAAAAAATTTTATGATAAAAATTTAAAAGTAAATGTAGATTTAGTTGAAGATTTGGATAAAAAAACATATATAGGTTATTGTATAAGTACAATAAATTTAGAGTTAGTTGGTGAAATTGAATCTCTTTATTTAGAAAAAGAATATAGAAATCAAGGAATAGGCGAAGAATTAATGAATAGAGCATTAACCTATCTTAACGAAAATGGTTCAAAGAAAAAGATAATAGGTGTAGCTGAAGGAAATGAAAAGGTATTAGATTTTTATAAAAAATTTAATTTCTGCAAAAGAACTGTAATTCTTGAAGAAATTATTTAATTAACAAAAAGACTTACTAGAAAAGATTCTGGTAAGTCTTTTTGTTAATTGTAATTAAGGAATACTCTAAATATTTTCATTATAAGAGTATATTATGTTTTTGTTGCGTTTGGAGTTTTCTTATCGTATTCATTAAATAGTCTACCCAATCATAAATTTTTTATTCATATTAAAAAATAAATTTTAAATAAATTTATTTTTTTGAAGTTAACGTAACTTATTATGAAAAAACTAGCAGCATAAAGTTGTTAATGAAAATATGAATTAGCTTAAGTTTTCAATTGTATAAGTTATGTTATAATATATTAAATAATAACTAGCTATATTGGGAAAATAAATAGGTTAAATAGATTAAACTTAAGAGGTAGGGCGGTATGATGAATAAGGAAAATAGAGAAAAAGTTTTAGATATATTAAGTAAAGTTTATGGAGGAGCAAAGTGTGGGCTTGATTTTACCAGTCCATTTGAGCTTTTAATATCAACTATTTTATCAGCACAATGTACTGATGAAAGAGTAAATATAGTTACTAAAGAACTATACAAGGAATACAATACTCCAGAAGCTATAGTTACTTTAACAGAAGAGGAACTTGGAGAAAAAATAAGAAGCTGTGGCTTTTATAAAAATAAAAGTAAAAATATTTTAGGTTGTTGCAGAATGCTTTTACAAAAACATGGAGGAAAAGTTCCAAAAACTATGGAAGAACTTATAGAACTTCCTGGTGTAGGACGAAAAACTGCAAATGTGGTGTTATCAAATGCCTTTGGAATTCCAGCAATAGCTGTAGACACTCATGTGTTTAGACTTTCAAATAGAATTGGAATTGCAAAAGGTAAAAATGTTGATGAAGTAGAACAAAAACTCATGAAAAATATACCTAAGAAAATGTGGAGTGATGCTCATCATTATCTAATATGGCACGGCAGGAAAATTTGCAATGCCCGTAAACCTAAATGTGAAGAATGTCCAATAGTTCAATACTGTGAATATTTCAACGGAAAGAATTAAATAATTGAGAATGGATAATTAAGGTAAAAATTATTTTTTAATAAAATAATTTCTTTAATCGTTTTTCACTAATGATTATATCGACAGTTATTCTGTGGCGAACACTGTTCGCCGCTACAGAAATTTTTCATTGTCAATTAATTGTATAAGTTTTAGAGGAATTATGTGTATAAAATGGAATATTATATATAGAGGCTTTATAAAAATAAAAAGGGGGTTAATCATGTTACCTTTAAATGCAATATTTTGGGGATTCATTTTATTATTTAATATTCCAATTAAAGTTTTGGATAAATTTAATATTGTCACAACTTTTATTGGATATGTAATGATAATATATGGCTGCTACAATTTAAAGGATAAAAACAAGTATTTTAAGAATGGAATGATTTCTTATATCACTGTGTTGGGGTTAAACATTATAA
Organism: Clostridium faecium; assembly: GCF_014836835.1. Lineage (GTDB taxonomy): Bacteria > Bacillota > Clostridia > Clostridiales > Clostridiaceae > Clostridium_J > Clostridium_J faecium. The sequence continues at coordinate 41,483 of NZ_JACSQB010000098.1, forward strand.
CATTATTTTTTTCATCTAAAGCATCAATACCAAAGAGGATAGAATCTACAGAGGAAATTATTTCTATGCTTAAAACTTCAGGACCATATATGATCATTGAGATTATATTAAGTCTTACAATTTTAATGGGTATATATTCCATATGTATGGGAATTGCTAAAATCTATGAAGAAAAAGATAAAAATCATTGGAATTTAAAAGTAATAGAGGTATGGAGAAAATTTAGAAATTCCGTTATAGCAACTTTATCATTAACTATTATATTATTTATATGTGCTTTAATCGCATTTTATATCTCAACATCTGGATTAAGTATAGGTCTATACTTCTTTTTTATGTTATTTATATTAATATCAGTAATAGTATTACTTATAAATTATATAAGAATAATAATACAACTTAGATATGCCCATGGTATATTGGAAAAAGACATGGAAGTTGTAGATCAATACGGAAAAAAATATTAATTTACAAAATAATTTCTTTAAACGAATCTTTTAACTAGCAACTTTATGTTGCTAGTTTTTGTTTTTCACCTCTGAAAAGCAGCGCGAAGCCCGTTAAGGTTACCCTGGGGTGCAGTATAGTTCGGAGCCAAAACCAGTGATATTGTATCATATTATGGAGATAAGCAATCTTCACCCCTGGGGAACAATAGCGAAGTCCGTTAGGATTCCCCTGGGGTGCAGTATAGTTCGGAGCCAAAACCAGTGATATTGTATCAATATTATGGAGATAAGAAATACAGTTAATATGTTGCTCAATACCTCAGATGTACCACTATACCTTATTGTACCCCAGGGGACTGTATAAAAAACAGTTGCAAATTTAGGTTTTGCAACTGTTTTTTTATTTTAGTTAACATTTATGATTTTGTTACAGACCCCAGGGGCGAAAAGTTGTAATTTTTCAGCCACCGCTGATGAATCTCCGCAATTGTATATTTTTATATTATTATATCCAATAAATTTTTTTCAATTAAATCGTTATATTTTCCATTTCTATAGTCATTATATATTAATTTTCTCTCTTCTTGAGGTAATCCTGTCATTTTTTCTTGAAGCTCTTTTGGAGTTTCCACATATGCACCTTTAGGATTCATATCTTCGTCAAAGGTTATAATAGTTGGAATGGATTTACTTCCTACTGCCTCTTCTAAAAAGTCTTCAAAACCTGTTCTTGGCATATAATAAACCTTTAAATTAGAATTTTCTTCACTGAATTTTTGTATAAATGGAATTGTAACTATACAATCAGGACAAAAGCCTTCAGTAAATACAGCAGCATGAATAACTTTATCTAATTTTTTTATTTCATTCTTAGCATTTGAGGATAAATTAGTATTGTTATAAGCTCTATCTTGAACATCTCCATACTTTTCTTTTGATTTCTTTAAATATGAATCAAAATTTGAACCCTTTGATAAATCAATCATTTTTTAAAACCTCCTTTTAATATAATAATATCATTATATCAAGAAAATTTGAAAAATTATACATAAGCAAGTTAATCAATTGTCAATTAATGTGGAAATTATTTTTAAGGAAAATAATTTTTTTAACTGATATTTTGTAGCGGCGAACAGTGTTCGCCATTCTTTTATCTTTAGACAATAGAGTAATAAATTATATAAACTTGTTTAATTGAGGTCATTTTGAGAAGATGATATAATAAAATAAATATTTCAAATATTTATAAAAAAAGGTAGGGATAACAATGTCAAAACTTATAGAGAGATTTCTAAACTATGTAAAGTATGATACTAAAAGTGATGAAAATTCAAGTACACTTCCTAGTACAGAGGGGCAAGTGGTTTTTGGGAAAAGTCTTGTAGAAGAATTAAAAGCAATAGGTATGAGTGAAGTATCTATGGATGATAAAGGTTTTGTTATGGCAACATTGCCTTCAAATGTAGATAAAAAAGTACCTACAATAGGGTTTTTATCTCATATGGATACAGCTCCAGATTATTCTGGAAATAATGTTAATCCTCAAATAATTAGAGATTATGACGGTAAAGATATAAAATTAAATGATGACACAATTTTGTCCACAAACGATTTTCCTGAAATTAAAAATTATATAGGAAAAACGTTGATTACAACAGATGGAACAACTTTATTAGGTGGAGATGATAAAGCTGGTATTGCTGAGATAATGACAGCTATGGAATATTTAATAAATCATCCAGAAATAAAACATGGAACAGTTAAAGTTGCATTTACACCAGATGAAGAAATAGGAACAGGATGTAACAATTTTGATGTTAAAAAATTTAATGCAGATTTTGCTTATACATTAGATGGAGGAGAAATTGGAGAAATTCAATATGAAACATTTAATGCTGCTAGTGCTGAAGTTAAATTCCATGGAAGAAATGTGCATCCAGGTTCTGCAAAGGGAAAAATGATACATGCAAGTTTAATAGCTATGGAATACATAAATAAGCTTCCAGAAAATGAAAGACCTGAAACTACAGAGGGATATGAAGGTTTCTATATGCTTGATGAAATTCATGGAGAAGTAGAAGAAGCAAAAGCATCTTTCCTAATAAGAGATTTTTACATGGACAAATTTGAAGCAAAAAAAGCTTACATGAAAGAAATAGCTTCAGAATTAAATAAAAAATATGGTGAAGGAACTGTAGAAGTAGAAATAAGTGATACTTATTATAATATGAGGGAAAAAATTGAAGCAGAAATGCACATAGTTGAAAATGCAGTAGAAGCTATGAAGCAATTAAATATAAAACCACTTGTAATACCAGTAAGAGGAGGAACAGATGGATCTAAACTTTCTTATATGGGACTTCCAACTCCAAACATATTTACTGGTGGACATAACTTCCACGGAAAATTTGAATATATTGTAGCTGAATCAATGGAAAAAGCTGTTGAAGTAATATTAAAAATCATAGAAATCTATGCAAATAAATAATTTAAACTAATGCAAAATTAAGGATGAAATTATTTTTTACACAAAATAATTTCTTTAAACGAATCTTTTAACTAGCAACTTTATGTTGCTAGTTTTTGTTTTACACCTCTGGAAAGCAGCGTGAAGCCCTTTAGGGTTGCCCTGGGGTGCAGTATAGTTCGGAGCCAAAACCAGTGATATTATATCAATATTATGGAGATAAGCAATCTTCACCCC